>NZ_JAPZRB010000156.1:0-2155 GCF_027531105.1 Microcystis sp. LE18-22.4A | reverse complement strand
GTTCTCTCCCTGCTGATGCTCAAAAAATAGGTAATGCTATTCGTAAACATTGGGGCATTGAAAATCAGGCTCATTGGATTTTAGATGTTACTTTTAATGAGGATCAATGTCGGATTCGCTCTGGTCACAGCCCTCGTAATGGGAGCCTTCTTGAGACGAGTAGCACTTAACGCTCTTAACCAGGAATCGACTTACCGACGTAGTCTGGCACAAAAAAGTAAACGGGCGGCCATGGATAATAACTAACTATATGATGGCTGTGCTGAAAGCCTTTTGTCAAGCCTAATTGAGATGCTCTTACCCTGGGTGATTCTGGCAAGAGCATTTGTTCGCTTGACTCGCTGTTCTTACTCATTATACTATAACAGTCCTTGGGCTATCAATTTTTCGAGATACCCAACTATGTAAACAAATATATTATGAATCAAGGCATTGACTATTTTAATCGTGGACATTGGTTAACAGGGATTCAAGAACGCTTAAGTGTAGAAGCTCGCCGTAAGATGTTTGATTTAGCTATGAACAAACTCGATTTACGGGCAGGAGAAAGTATTATTGATATTGGTTCTACTCCAGATGTGGAGAGGATAGACAGTAACTGTATGATTCCCTGGTTTCATGAAGCAGGGTTAACTGTCGCCCTCTCTTCCCCAGAAGACATTTCTTCCCTGAGCCAAGTGTTTCCTTTTGCCAAAATTTTAAGCCCCAATGGATTTCATCGCCCAATTCTTGCTAAGGAGTGTGAGTTTGATGTAGCCACCTCTAGCGCAGTTTTAGAACATTGTGGTTCGACTAATTTACAGGTTGAACATATTCGAGAGTGTGCCAGAGTTGCTAGTAAAATATTCTTAACTACACCCAATCGTTGGCATTGGCTAGAATTTCATACTAAACTTCCCCTAATCCATTGGTTACCAAAATCTTGGCATCGGTTTCTATTAAATATAGTCGGGTTATCCTTCTGGGCTAAGGAAGATAATTTAAACCTACTGGGTAGAGCCGAATTATTAAACTTAGCTAAACAAGCTTTAGGAGACAATTTCAGTATTAGAGTCGAAACCATCTGGGCGCTGGGAATGCCTTCCAATTTAGTATTATTAGCTAGACGTATTAATGACTAATACAGGGTAAGCGCATCTTAACAATCCTTGACAAAATGAACTTTATGTGAGTTGCTTACCCAGAGGTACATTCAGGCATATTTGAGGAGAATTTGCCATCTCAATTGTTAAGCAAAAATCGACCCAATGTTAAGATTTCGTAACTATTCTGATTGACTGGTATCACTTGAAATGCCCACACAGCAAGCAGATCACAAAAGTGGCTAATTATCAATAGCGTTTGAGATGCGCTCACCCTGGTATTAAATGTAAAATACTTGGATAAAACGTAAAGGTAGTTATGCAGACAAAGAACTCGTATTTTTTAGATTTAACTCCTCTAAGAGAATTGATGTTTTCCAGAACCTTCTGGTTCAGTCTCAGCATCGTATTCTCCATTTTGTACAGTATCTTATTCTTACAAGTTGCTTTCGGTAGCGAGTACAGTATTCAGGATGACGCACGCCTTAGTATTGTTGACTTCCAGGAAAGAATAGGGCTGACCGGCTACGGTAAAATTAGGGTTTCGGCTGATATCGAACTCAGGGGGAGCATCTCACTTGTGCAATGAGTATTAATGCTTATAGCAGTCAAAAACTAGAAAATCTTGAACCTGATCACAAAGAGAAATGAGATTATAATAGTTATAACTTACGATTCAGAATATATCTCGATGGGAGGAACAGTCCAATGTTATCAGAAAATGAAAAAAGAATTAAAGAGTTATGTCAAGAGTTAGGGCAATGTCTTTAGGAACAATCCCAAGTTGAGAAATTTAATAACTTGGCAGAGATAGAAGAGACTGTTAGAGATTTAATGATTCAGTATGTCAACCCAGAAATCGGTATTTTTTTGTCAAAACAAGCACAGGAGAAACAGCCGGTCGGACAAGAAAAGTAAAAAGTATTTTGGGCGAATTACCAATTACAGAAAAACAAGCGAAGAAGTTAGAAGTAAAGCCTCGGACTCAGATGAGTCCAATGTTAGAGAAGAACTGTTTGCTATTAAGTGGCGATGAATCCTACGAGAAATCGGCGCAGAAAATCAAATCATTG
>NZ_JAPZRB010000271.1:0-2957 GCF_027531105.1 Microcystis sp. LE18-22.4A | reverse complement strand
CCGCAACACAATCAAGATGTCTTGTCTAACAACGCTTTACCAATAAAGCTGAGAGGGAATCCGAACTAGGGAAGTATTCGGAGGTCTGTGCCAGATTGTGTCTCGATGCGGTAGTCTCTACTTGCGTCGCCTAAATTGGTTTAGGTAAGCTCCGTCCCTTTTAGGGCGGGGTTAGTGACTGCTCAAGTTCAGATTGAATCAGGCGGGGGGATTACCGTCGTCTTCGGGCGGTTTTTGCCCTAGTAAAGCCTCTAGACGGGTTTGGGCAAGCTCAAAATCCGGCGCAATCCCTAAAGCTTTTTGATAACAGGAGATCGCTGCTTGGGTTTCGCCCAAATTTTCTAGGGTACTGCCGCGATTGTACCAAGCTTGATAAAAATTATCGTCCGCTTCTAGCACCTGTTGCCAACATTCTAACGCTTCTTGCCAACGTTGCAGTCCGTATAGGGCGCTGCCTCTAGCGTTAATGATTTGGTGATCGTTGGGGGTGATTTCTAGGGCGCGATCATAACTATTTAAAGCCTCCTCGTAGTTACCGATCATGGCTAAGGCACTACCACGATTATGCCAGGCCGAGGCTAATTGGGGATCGATCGTCAAGGCCTGTTCCCAATCAGCGATCGCATTTGACCAATTGCCTAAATTTGCCTGTTCTAAGCCCTGATTAAACCAATCTTCGGCAGTTTCAGGGTTTTTACCTGACAGTGGGGAAAATTGAGCGATGAGACTATCAATAATGCTTTCTGCGTCCTTATTTTCGATGCCTAATTGTTCGGCCATTTGGCCCGCCAGGGTAGGATCGTTTTGCAGACGGTTAAATAATTCATCGAGGGTCAGGGTTTCTAATTGGGGATTTTCTGGGTCAGCACCGTTAAAATCGCTAGTTTCACCCGAATATGAGAGATTTTCTGGGGGTTGCGGCAGGGAATAACTGCCCGGGGCCTCATCTTCGCCGGCGTATTCCCAGATTAAAGTGGCAGTTTCTTTGGTGTAGAGTTGATAACCGATCTCGTAGGAAGCTTCACCAATACGTTCAATCCCCGGGAAAGCGCGGGCTAATTCTCCCAAACGGATCATTCTGGTGGCGAGAAGTTGGTTAAGGGAAGCGGAGGATTGCAGACGGGTGCCAAAGCGCTCTAACCATTCTACCCAATCTTTTTGCCGACCTCGATCGCCCAGTTTTTCAAAAAATCTCAGAATTCTGCCTTCGTGCCAACCGTGGGCCACTCCATCGAGTAACTGCATATAGAGAAACTCGTAATCTGTATCGGTTAGGGGAACAGATTCGATCGCTTGTACTCTCCCCTTTCCCCCTTGTCCCCCCAAAAGTCGGGTAAAAAAGTTTTCGATCGCGCGCCAAAGTTTTCTTAAAAGTCCCTGCATTCTAATCTCGACACTGGTTTTATTAATCTTGCAAGCATCACCCAATTAGTCTAGCAGTTATCAGTTATCGGGGATTGACTCTCCCCCGCTAACCGCGGAGCGCGGTGTAGCGGGGGATTCTCGGTTCTTAGGCTTTTAACTAGATCGACCGAGTTTAACCCAGTCGATCCCCGTCAAATCGCCTCCGCGAGCGTTTTCTAACACGGTCAGTCCGACCGCGTTTTTTCCTCGGTTCTCAATTACCTTCGCTGATGCCGTATCTCTCGGTTCAATGTGGCCGCAAGAATCACACCGGTGAACTCTTTCCGATAACGCTTTTTTACCAGTAATTGCGCCACAATTCGGACACTCTTGCGAGGTTCCGTTTTTATCAACCTTAAGATAATATTTTCCCCGTTTCCAAGCGACAAACGGTAATATCTCGTTAATAAAACTACCGATACCCGAATCCAGAGATTGTTTTCTAACGATTCCTCTAGACCAGGAAACGAAGTTAATATCCTCAACGAAGATATTATCAGCAAAATCACAAAGGTAATGAGCTAGTTTAAAGTGCCAATCTCTACGAGTATTAGACACTTTTTCATGTAATCTTGCTATCTTCTCTTGGAGTTTTAACCAATTGTTTGAGCCTTTAGTTTTCCGTTTCAAGCGTCTTTGTAGCAATTTAAGCTTACTCTGTACTCTCAACAAAAATCGAGGGGCTTTGATTAAATCTCCCCGTGAAGTAGCGACAAAACTTTCAATCCCCGCGTCGATTCCTAAACAGGTCTTCCCTACTGTCATATCGGGAACTAATTCCGGAGATTGGAAGGAAACCGAAACGTAAAATCCCGACGCTTTTTGGATAATTCGAGCTTGTTTAGGCTCAAACCCAGACGGGTATTCTCTAGATGGCCGTATTCTAATTTTTCCTAATTGTGGAAAATTCAAACATCCATCCCCTAGAAAGTTTTTTGACAGCGCAGGAAAAATAAAACTTCGCATCTTTTTTTTGAATCTAGGAAAGCCGAAGCCTTTCGACTTCATCTGGTTAAACGCCTTATCTAAAGTTTTTAAGACTTGCTGTAAGACTTGAGCGTTAACCGTCTTTAATATCGGGTAAACTTTTTTAGCTTCCGTTAGATTTTTAGCTTGAACGAAGTAATTTGGATAGGGTTCATCCACAGGAATTATGTACTCGGAAACTAACGAACAGCGATCCGCAAGACACTTTCGAGAGTTTAACCAATCTTTCCGTTCTGAGAGCGCGTAATTATAAACGCTTTTGCCAACATCAAGAATGTGGATGATCTCCCGTTCCTGTTGTCTGTTTACCTTTAGTTTGTACTGGTAGGTAAGCGTTATCACTGTCGTTCGTTTTGTGATGTACAATTGAATTGTAACACTTACTGCCTAATATGTCAACTGATTACAATCATGGATTTCGCTCTGTTTATAGACTTACCGCTCACGTCGTATTTGTCATCAAATACCGACCATTGCTATTAACAATGAAATCTTAGCCCGACTTCAAGAAATCTTTGTATCAACGCTGACGAAATGGGAAAGCGTGTTGCTTGATTTCAACGGTG
>NZ_JAPZRB010000398.1:0-28536 GCF_027531105.1 Microcystis sp. LE18-22.4A | reverse complement strand
GAACCCTTATATAGAAAGGCATTTAGCGATTTTTGTCAATTGTTTTTGCTCTAGAGCGAACTAATCAATTAAGTCTCTTGCCAGATAAGGATTTAGTCGATTTATGCCCCCCTATCGAACCATACCAAGTAACGAAGAACCAAATTTATCCCACTTTCCGCACTTCTTAACATTCAATTGATAATTTTTACTAATATTTTGCTTAAAACCCATTGCTAAGTAGTCGTGCAAAATTAATTTCCTAGTCGAGACAGGAGACAGGAGACTCCGAGACAGGAGACGGGAGACGGGATACAGCTATTAGGGATCGGATTTGAGTTTTCAGTTCACTGTTTCCTCACATCAGAAGTCTGACGGAGTAGTGGCTTAGATGTGTAATTAATTGTGCCTAGATACTTAGTAGGGACTATAGCTACAATGATTGATTTTGATCAAGGTGAAGAATTGTAATTTTTTTTCTCAGAAAAAATCAATTATTGAAAATGTTCTCAATAGTAGTTTCTACAATGAAGCTTTTTCGTCAAAACATCTTGGGGAATGTAAAAATATATAAAAGTATATGAAGATGTGCGGAATGTCGGATTTATCGTCGGCTACTTATAGCGTTTCTCATCAAGACGAAGTGTAAACTGATTTGGTATCGACTGCTGACAACCGACTCCCCAAAAGGAAAACTTCCTGCTATAAAAAGAGCAGAAGAGGTCATGGTTTCTAGGTTATGCTTGTTAAAGGTATCTTTCTTATCCTACACTTGTAACATCAATCTGTTTAGTATTTGGGAGAAAAAAATTACGCGGACAGGGGAGATGGGGAGATAGGGGAGTGGGGAGACCACTTCGTGCGCGTTGCGGGGGGAAGTGGCGAGAAAGATTCGAGCATTTATACTAAAATCTAAGATAGCCGGTTTAATATCGTCTCAGGGATCAAAACTAAAGCGTAGAATAGAGAAAATATGTGGACTTTTATTGATTTATTTGCCGGTGTAGGAGGATTTAGAATCGCCCTAGAGAATCTCGGTTGTCAATGCGTTTTTTCCTCGGAAATCGATCCTCACTCCCAAAAGGTTTACTTGGCTAACTATGGTCATTTACCCGATAATCAAGACATCAGAAAATTAGAGACAAAAACTGTCCCCGATCATGATATACTCTGTGGCGGGTTTCCCTGTCAAGCGTTTAGTATCGCCGGCAGAAAACACGGTTTTGAAGATGCACGCGGAACCTTATTTTTTGAAGTTGCCCGGATCCTACACGAAAAGAAACCGAAAGCTTTTATCTTAGAAAATGTCCAGGGTTTAGTCCACCATGATCGAGGTAAAACTTTAAAAACTATTTTAGATATACTGGAAAAGGATTTGCATTATTTTGTCCCTAGTCCCCAGATTTTAAATGCCAGATATTTTGGGGTTCCTCAAAACCGTCCCCGAATTTTTATCGTCGGTTTTCGAGAGGATTTAAATATTTACCATTTTTCCTATCCTCAACCAACCCATCAAGAAACTTGTCTCAAAGATATTCTAGAAGAAAAGGAAGTCAGCGTTAAATATTATCTCTCTAATCAGTATTTAGAAACTTTGTTTAAACACAAAGCTAGACACCAACATAAAGGTAATGGTTTCGGTTATGAGATTATTTCTCCCGATGGTATCGCTAATGCTATTGTGGTGGGAGGTATGGGAAAAGAAAGAAATTTAGTTATCGATCAAAGACTGACTAATTTTACTCCCGTTACTCGCATTAAGGGAGAAGTAAATAAATTATTCGTCCGCAGAATGACCCCCAGAGAATGGGCAAGATTACAGGGATTTCCCGATAGTTTTCAGATTGTTGTCAGCGATGTCCAAGCTTATAAACAGTTCGGTAATTCTGTGGCTATTCCCGTGGTAAAAGCAGTGGCAAAAGAGGTGATTAAAGCTTTAGATTTATCCAGAGATTCTCAAGAAAATATCTGCATTCAAGACCTACAGGGGAGACAATTAGAACTATTGTCAATCTGAGGAACAATAACAATTTTTTCTAGGGTTTTGGGTATATTAAGAATAGTTATTATTTGATCAATATGATCGCTGTTTATGCTCGACTCTCACTGGATTAACAGTGGACTTGTTACATAAGTGGGTGGGTGGAATTAAATATAAGATGAACGTAGGTTGGGTTGAAGCATGAAACCCAACGCCCGCATGGGTTACGCTACCGCTAACCCATCCTACAAATAATTGTGCCTCCCTACTTAATTAATTTTCGAGAGTTCAAAAATGAGAAAAATAGGCATGAGACAAAAATAAAAAGAGCAAAAGAGGTGATGGTTTCGCCGGTTGTGCTTGTTAAAGGTATCTTTCTTATACTACACTTGTAACACCAATAGGTTTTAGTATTCGGGAGAAAAAATTATGCGGACAATCACACGCACCACCACTACCGATATGGAAGTCACCAGCATTCGTCTGGAAAGAGTCCTCAAAGACAAGCTGAAAGAGATTTCCGGCAATCAAGGTTATCAAGCACTCATTCGCGATGTCTTATGGAATTTCGTTCAGCAAAAATCAGGAGATTATCGACCTCAGTTTTGTGCCACCGATATAAGGGCAGTATTTAACGCTACAGCTAGAAAAAATGAGATTTGCGCTCTTACAGGCAAGTTAATCCCCGCTAATGAAACAATGTTGTTAGGTTTGACGATCTATGGCGATCTAGTTCCGTTGAGTATGGATAGTTATCCCAATTAAATTAAAATAAGTTTGACTAGGGTGGGGCAGAATCCAGTATAGTTAGTCCTCACCCAAGGGAGATGGGAAGTGGGAATTATAAATTATAAATTATGAATTATCAATTGAGAGGTGGGGAGTTTTTTGCTGTAAACAGTCAACTGATAACTGATAACTGATAACTGATAACTGATAACTGATGACTGAAGCGATTTTACGAGTGGTTTTAATCAATCCGCAAATTCCGCCAAATACGGGGAATATTGCCCGTACCTGCGCCGCAACGAGGACAGAATTGCATTTAGTTGGTCCCTTGGGTTTTGAAATTAGCGATCGCTATCTGAAGCGCGCCGGCTTAGATTATTGGCCTTATGTAAAACTTATGTACCACTTGACAGTTGATGACTTCTGTGCTTATCAACAAAAGAGCGGCGGAAGGGCGATCGGGTTTACTGTGCGCGGCAGCAGTAGTTATGTGGAATACAGCTATCAAAGCGGAGATTGGCTACTTTTTGGCAGTGAAACCGACGGTATTCCGGCAGATTTATTAAATCAATGTGATCATACAGTTTATATTCCCATGGCGGAACCGGGGGTGAGAAGTTTAAATCTTTCCGTTAGTGTGGCAATCGGATTATTTGAGGCCAGACGACAATTGGGATTTATTCGTTAGCGGGACATTTAGCTTATAAACAGAGCAAATAAACTGAATTGACCAAAAAATTAGAAAATTGCTTTTATTTAGCTGATTTTTGCCCGTAGCGGTAAAAATGCGATCGCCGTCAATTTTGTCCGTAATAACAGCAAGAAATTATGTGGATTATCCTAGAGCAAATTAATTGTTGCTCCTTTCTAATCCCATAATTTATTGAAAATAAAAAGGCAAGATGAGGCTCATGAATATCTTCGACCTTTCTCCCAATACTTTTCGCAATTTACAGCTTTTTAATCGGCAAAAATCCAGCTCTGGCTTAACTCAAGTCGAGATGTTAGTTACCCTAATTTTATTAGGAATTCTCTTAACTCTTGCCCTTTCTGTTTATCATCGTTTAATGGCTTGGATTCGCTTAAATATCGCCACCTTTGAAATATCACAACAGTGGAAACATACCCGTTATCAAGCCACAGGAGAAGGTTTTCATCCCCTATCTTTGTGCATGGCAGCAAGTGAAACAGAACAGATTAAAGTGGCAAAAGTACAAGGAGACGAATGTGAAAATGTCACCGATTGGACTCCCATCACTCGTGGTGTTAGCATCGATACTGATAATTCTACCCTACGCCGAGTTAGTGGACCTGTCGGTAATCAAGGGACAATTTATCGCGCTAGTTGGGCCGATACAAAGGGGGGGTTAGGGGGTTCTTGGGGACAGTTAGGCAGAATTACTTTAGTTGCTTCCGGTACACCCGACAAACGCTGTTTATTTTTATTCCGTGTTGATGGTAGTTGGGATATTCGTCAAGATGATAGCTGTGTGGGTTAAAGCTGATTTAAAACTAGGGAATCAGGCGATCGATTTGTTGAGCTAAATCAAAATCTAAGTTACTTAAACCTCCCACGTCATGGGTAGTGAGGGAAAGAGTAACGCGATTGTAATTGATGGTAATATCAGGATGATGACCTAGGAATTCAGCTGGAGTAACTAAGCGATTAACAAAAGCGATCGCTTCGATAAAATTGTTAAATTTAAAAGTTTTTTCAATCCGTTGATCTCGTAACTGCCAACCCGGGATAGTCTGTAATTGTTGAGAGATTTCTCGATCGGATAAACGAGTAGCGGGTAAAGAGAGGACTAATTGACCAGTTAACCCAATCATGAAAGCGATCGCTATTGCTAAGAATTGGTTCAACATTGAAGACGCTGCCGTAGTTGTGGTGAGCGGAAAAAGTGATCGATCGGGAGAGCATAATGTCGAGAGAGCCACGCTCAAAAATCGACAATTCTGACCGATAGCTTTTCTGAGGGGAAACTTAGACGGTTTTCAGTCCGTCTGGGAGTACACTAGAAAATACCCATTTATTCCATCGAGCCGTTCATGATTATTTCCGTCGTAGCACTGAAGGGAGGGGTCGGGAAAACCACCACATCGATTCATCTGGCCGCCTATTTTCAGGAAAAAGCACCCACCTTATTGATCGATGCGGATAAAAATCGTTCGGCTCTCCATTGGTCCCGGGAAGACACCCTTCCTTTTATGGTAGCGTCCCAAGCTGGAGCGACGGGACTGGTGAAACAATACACTCATATTATTGTCGATACCCAGGCCCGGCCGGAGCCAGACGAGTTAAAAGATTTAGCTCAGGGCAGCGATTTATTAATCCTACCCACCACTCCCAATCATCTCGATATCGATGTCACGATTAAAGCGGTAGAATTGCTGTCCAAGATGACCGATAATTATCGAGTTCTTTTAACCCAAGTGGATTCACGGACAAAAACAGGACGAGAAGCGCGGAAAGCTCTAGAAGAAGCAAAATTACCCGTATTTAAGCGAGAAATTCCCCGTTTAGTTGCTTTTGAACGAGCGGCCGAAAAGGGAGTCATCGTCAAAGATTATCCCGACCCCCGGTCGAATTTCGGTTGGCTTTGTTACCAAGCGGTCGGTAAAGAAATTTTGGCCCTAATGACATAAATTGTTAAAAAAGTTAATATTAATATTTGTGTCATTTTTCCCCAAAAAGATACTTAATCTGCATGGGGACTTTTTGTAATCTTCCGTTAAGCGTTCACTCCTAAATCGGTAAAGTCTGAGACAATCAAAAAAGTCTGACTGTAGGAGAACCCTCTATGAAATTGGCCTATTGGATGTATGCGGGTCCCGCTCATATTGGCACTTTAAGGATCGCCAGTTCCTTTAAAAATGTTCATGCTATCATGCACGCTCCTCTGGGAGACGATTATTTTAACGTCATGCGCTCGATGTTGGAAAGGGAGCGTAATTTTACCCCCGTCACTGCTAGTATTGTCGATCGTAATGTTTTAGCCCGGGGTTCCCAAGAAAAAGTCGTCGATAATATTGTTCGCAAAGATCGCGAAGAAAGTCCCGATTTAATCGTTTTAACCCCCACCTGTACCTCCAGCATTCTCCAAGAGGATTTACAAAACTTTGTCGAAAGAGCGCGACAGGATGCCGAGGGGGATGTGCTGCTGGCCGATGTCAACCACTACCGCTATAATGAACTACAAGCGGCCGATAAAACTCTCTATCAAATTATCAAATATTATCTCGATAAGGCCCAGAGAAAGGGGGAAATTATCTCGCAGAAAACCCCTAAACCTTCGGTTAATATTATCGGTATTACCACCCTCGGTTTCCATAACCAACATGATCGCACGGAATTAAAGCGGTTAATGGCAGATTTGGACATTGAAGTTAACGAAATTATTCCCGAAGCTGCCTCGGTGGACAACTTAAAAAATCTGCCCCGCGCTTGGTTTAATCTGGTTCCCTATCGAGAGGTGGGATTAATGACAGCCAAATATCTCGAAAGCGAATTCGCTATGCCCTACGTTGATATTACCCCCATGGGAGTAGTGGAAACAGCGCGCTGTATTCGCAAAATCCAAGAGGTAATTAATCCCCAAGGTGCAGCAGTAGATTACGAAGATTTTATCAATGAACAAACTCTGCATATCTCCCAAGCTGCTTGGTTTTCTCGTTCCATTGACTGTCAGAATTTAACGGGCAAAAAAGCGGTGGTTTTTGGTGATAATACCCACGCAGCCGCTATGACAAAAATTCTCGCCAGAGAGATGGGAATCCATGTGGTTTTAGCGGGTACTTATTGCAAGTATGACGCGGATTGGTTCCGGGAACAAGTGAGTGAATATTGCGATGAAGTGTTAATTAGTGATGATAATGGGGCGATAGGAGATGCTATTGCTCGGTTGGAACCTGCGGCGATATTTGGTACTCAAATGGAACGTCATGTGGGCAAACGTTTAGATATTCCCTGTGGAGTAATTGCCGCACCTATTCATATCCAAAATTTCCCCCTCGGTTATAAACCTTTCTTAGGTTACGAAGGCACTAATCAGATCGCCGATTTGGTCTATAATTCCTTTACTTTGGGTATGGAAGATCACCTATTAGAGATATTCGGTGGTCATGATACAAAAGAGGTAATTACTAAAGGTATCTCGGCAGATTCTGACCTAAATTGGAATAAGGAAGCGACGGCAGAATTACAGAAAATACCCGGTTTTGTGCGGGGGAAAGTTAAACGAAATACCGAAAAATTCGCCCGGGAGCGAGGTATTGGTGAAATAACTTTAGAGGTAATGTATGCGGCTAAAGAATCCGTAGGAGCTTAATTATTTCTTGGGGCTGAAAGTTAACAGCATTCAGCCCTTTTTTTTAGTTATTTACTTAATCCCTTAAGTATTCTTTCTTCTACTCCTTTCCCCTGAATTAACACTCCAAATCCTCCTAAACCAGTGGGATTGATTAATTGATGTAAGGCATCTCGACGCTGAAATATAGTTAATATATCGATTTTTCCTTGAGAAAGTTCCTTTAATCTATCCCCTAATCCCAAAGCCATTAAAAATAATCCTTGCTGAGTAAAACCGAGATTTTTTAAGCCTAATTTCTCCCCTTGACGTTGTAAAGCAGTAAAATCCACATGAGTGGTAATATCTTGTTCTCCCACCCACAAATAAGGATGATCATGACGCTGGTGTTGTCGATAACATTGTAGGGTTCCTTGACTTCTTTGGGGATGATAATATTTTTCGGCAGTGTAACCGTAATCTATGGTTAAGATATAACCTCGATCGAGTTTCCGATTAACGGTTTCTAACCAGTCTAAAGCTAATAAGTTTACCTCGGTTTGATAACCCTCCCGATAAAGTGGTGAAGGAATATTTATCCCCACTAAATCAAAATAGTCTTTGATTCTGTCAGTAGATAAATCTGCGATAATCTCCTGAAAAGGTTCCCCCAATCCCAGATAAATTTCTCGCAATTCTCCCGACTCGATCACAACTCGATGGACAGGAAAAGCATCGATTAACTCATTACTAAACACACAACCCACAAGGGAATTATCGGCTAAATCCGGCCAACTTTGCCAAGATACCGGGGAATATCCCGCTAAAGTTGCCTGTTGTCTTTCCCTGAGTTTCTGAGATTGTTCGATAATTATATAACTGAGATTTTGATAAAAATCAGCATAGCTATCACTTAAATAATCAAGGATATCCTTCGCTAAAATTCCCGAACCTGCTCCCACTTCCACTAAAGTAAATCCAGGCGAATTACCTAAAAATTCCGCCATCTCGACAAATTGCTCTGCCAACAATTGGCCAAAATCTGCCCCTAGAGACGAGGAAGTAAAAAAATCTCCTTTTGAGCCAATTTCTACTTTTCCAGCGGTGTAATAGCCATAATCGGGGTGATAAAGAGCTAAATCCATCCAGCGCTCGAAGCTAATTCGACCCGCTGCTGATTGTTTAATTTCCTCGCCGATGATTGCTTCTAAATTCATCTTGATCAGGGAATTATGAATTATGAATTATGAATTATGAAATGGGAAGTGGGAATTAGGAATTATGAAATGGGAAGTGGGAATTAGGAATTAGGAATTAGGAAGGGTGCATCTAACATTTGCAGAAATACCGACAATCAGCAATTATGGCTCTTCGTTACTTGTTATGGTTCGATAGGGGGGCATAAATCGACTAAATCCTTATCTGGCAAGAGACTTAATTGATTAGTTCGCTCTAGATAAAAAACAATTGACAAAAAACGCTAAATGCCTTTCTATATAAGGGTTCCATCCCTTATAACCCCCGTCCATTGCATAACACAAACCGAAGAGCCGCAATTATCAGTGACTCTTAAATTATTACAGACGTATCAGCAGCTGCGTGTAAGCATCCCACCGAAAAACTAATGCGCGGGGGTTTGGGGGCGGCGCCACGCCCCCAACGGGGGGTTTGGGGGGTAGAACCCCCCAAAGGCTTGGATTGAGTGATAAAATCGAAAGTAACGTCCAATTTTAGCCGAGAGTTTCCCCGTAAAAATCCCAACTTGGTAGATTTACAAAAATTAACTTAAAACTTACATCTGATAACTGATAACTGATAACTGATCACTGATTTACTCTCCCGCATGATAGGAACTGCGGACTAGGGGGCCAGATCTAACCTGAGAAAACCCCATTTTTTGGGCAATTTCTCCCAACTCGCTAAATTCTGCGGGAGTCCAATATTTCTGTACGAGCAAATGTTCCAGAGAAGGACGCATATATTGACCAATAGTAACTCGATCGCAGTCGTTCGCCCGTAAATCTGCCAAAGTCTCGATAATTTCCTCTTTTGTCTCACCGTGACCGACCATTAAGCCAGATTTCGTCGGAATTGACCGATCGATTTCCTTAACATAACGCAAAACCGCCAAAGAGCGATCGTATTTAGCCCCGCGTCTAACCGGTCCTTGCAAACGGCGCACCGTCTCGATATTGTGATTGTAACAGGCAGGTTTTGCCCCTACCACCGTCGCCACCCGTTCCTGTTGACTTCCCTTGCCTCCGGCAAAATCCGGGGTTAACACTTCAATTAAAGTGTGGGGATTGAGTTCGCGAATGGCTGTCATCGTCCGCACGAACCAACTGGCTCCGCCGTCTTCCAGATCATCTCTGGCTACAGAAGTCAAGACAACGTAACTTAAATTTAACAATTGCACCGCTTCTGCCACTTTTTGCGGTTCCTCCACATCGAGAGGCATGGGTGCATGACCCTTATCCACTTGACAAAAAGCACAGGACCGGGTACAGGTGGGACCCATCAACAAAAAAGTCGCCGTACCTTGGGCATAACATTCGCCGCGATTGGGACAGCGACCCTCCTCGCAGATAGTATGAATGTTCCTTTGTTTGATAATGCGCTGAACCGTGGAAATTTCGCTAGATTTGCCGAGCGAACGCCGTAACCAAGGGGGTAAAGAGGTAATTTCCTTGCGCCACTGTGGGGAAATATTGGACATGAGAAGTTAAGTAGGGTGTTGGGGATTTCAGTTATCAGTAATCAGTTATCAGTGAGGGGTTGGGGTTGGGGAGAGGGTAGAAGGGAGAAGGGAGAAGAGAGAAGGGAGAATAAATAAAAGCTGACGGCTGATAGCTAAAAAGCTGATAACCGACTCCCCAAAACGAAAACTTCCTATCTCACCATTAAGATAACTGCTATAAGCTGAGAAAGCGGGTAAAGATCATTGTTAATCAAAAAGGAAACTTAGGCAATGGGACGATGGCAACGGAGAAAAATTTTCAATCTGGTCATTCAAGGATTGGCGGGTTGCCTCTTAGTTAGTATATTTGTTCTTAATTCCCTGCCATCCCTAGGCCAAAATTTTCTAGTTCCATTTGCATCTCCCACGGGGACAAGGATTTTTGTAGCCGGGGATATAGAATATGCTTCCGTGCATCTAGATGGATTTGCCTTATTTCAGATTGCCTCCCAAGATTTTACCGCTTCTGAGGCCCGGGAACTCTCCCCGGTAGAAAGACGGGCTAGCCGCATTGAAAGGGGCTTAAATAATATTATCAATCGGGGTTTCGATCCGACAACCCTGCAAGTAAGTACGGCGACTCTCAATAATTTAACCGTGATTGTGGCCAAGGATAACCAGAATTTACCGCAACAGGTAATTCTGACAGTGACAGAAGTTGATGCCCTGATCGATTCTTCTTCTGTTGGCGATTTAGCGGACAGATGGGTTAAAATCATCCAAACAGCTTTGCTCCAAGCTTGGCAAGAACGTCAGCCCGCCCCTCGTCGGCAACAGGTAATGACTGCCACTATAATTATTTTGGGGCTAATTTTCTTAAGCTGGGTATCAATTTGGTGGCAGAAACGTTTAAGAAATCGCTTCAATCTCCTCAAAAAACAGGCTAAAAGTCAATCCGATCGAAATTTACCTATAAATTCCCCCCCCAGAAAAGATCGCTCCCAAGAACCGATTTTAGCCTCTCTAGAAGATTCCTCTAATTTCCGTCAACAGGCTGATATTCAGCGACAACTGACGCTAAATATTCTCTGGAAAAGACTGGCCCTTATTGGACTGATACTGCTTTGGTTTGCCGGAATAGCGGCGATTTTGTATGTATTTCCCGAAACTAGGCTAGAAGGACGCGGAATAATCCGTATTCCTTTACAGATTTTTATCATCTGGTTGCTGCTGACATCAGTGAGCAATATGGTTAATCTCTACGTTAATTCCAGACTACGGGAGTGGGTAGAGGAAGGAGCGGTTTTTTCCGAAAATTTGGAAAGGAGGATTCTGCGCGCTCCCACTTTATTAGAAGTTTGGCGACAAATTATCACATTTATCGCTATTTTTCTGGGAATTTTGGTTTTTTTGAGTTGGATGGGCCTTTCTTTCGCCTTTTTACTCACGGGAGCCGGTTTAGTGGGAGCATTGCTCACCTTTGCCTTTCAGGATCTTTTAAAAGATTGGATTAACGGTTTTCTAATTATCTTTGAAGACCAATACACTGTCGGTGATATGATCCAGTTTCAGGAGTTTATCGGTTTGGTGGAAAATATGAGTTTGCGAGCGACTCAATTGCGGGCTGCCGATGGACGTTTAATCACTATTGCCCATAACCAAATTATTAGCGCACACAACCTCAGTAAAGATTGGGCGCGGGTCAATTTTACCATTGAAGTCGCCTATGACACCGAGCCAGATCTGGCGATCGCTTTAATGGCAGCCATCGCTGAAAATATGGCTGTAGATCCACAATGGCAAAAAGATATCATCGATCCCGTGCAGGTTGCTGGTGTTAGTCGGGTTTCTCACACGGGGATGGAAATTATGCTCAGAATTGTCGTCAAAAGATTACGACAATGGGACATAGAAAGAGAGTATCGTCGTCGTCTAAAAATTGCTTTTGAGGAGAAGGGAATTCACATCGGTATCCCCCAACAAAGTTTCCTCATAGCACAAGATAGAGAGGAATTCAAGGGACAGTTTTAAAGGGGAACATTTTCTATCGGTGGAGTTATAGGCCGTTGAAAGCAGATTTTCCATGACTACCCTTGAATAATATCAAAGCTTCCTTGGTTTTGAATCCGATAAAACAGGAAATCCGCATCGAGGGTGAGAATTTGCCGATACCCAGTCTTTTCAGCTACTAAAACTAGGGTTGCATCTGCCAAGTCCATCGGTCGATCGCGGTATTGCTCCATCAACCCCAACAAGCGACTGAAATCACTTTCCTGAATATTGTAAACCACCAGCAGTTTATCTAAAAGAAGTTGTCCCAGTTGTTTTTGCATTTGCCAACCCCCCCGATGCAGCGCCAAGTACATGGCTTCGGTCAGGCATGACCAAGTTGTGACGAGAGGCTTTGCTAAACGCATTACTGTATTTCTGTAGGCTTTATGTTGGGGTTGGGTGCGATCAACCAAACAAAGCAGCACTCCTGCATCACACAGGATCATAGCTCTAGTCCTTGTTGCCGATATTTTTCGAGCAGCAGTTGCTGGTAGTCGTTTATTGGTTCCGGTGAATTGACAGTTAAGCCATCTACGGCTTCAAACCATTGTAACCATCTTTCTATCAGTTTTCCATCAGGCTGAGTGTCAAAGGTTTTGACTCGATATTTATGATCGAGAAGATCAATAAAGTCGCTTACTTCCTGAACAAGGACTTCAGGGAGTTGATCTAGCTTAGAAATTGCAGTTTCTCGAATTGTCACAATCATCACCTCTGCCAAGATTGCTAGTTGGGCAACTTTAAACTAGGTTAGGATAGCTAACCTAACCTAGAAAATTTTTAGGAAGCTAAGGCTACCTCGACTATTTGTTGTAGTTCCCCATTTTGATAGAGTTCGATCATAATGTCGGAACCACCAATAAACTGACCGTTGATATAGACTTGGGGAATAGTCGGCCAATTGGAATACTCCTTAACTCCTTGTCTTAACTCCTGATCTTGGAGAATATCGACAGTTTCGTAGGAAACCCCCAGAATATTGAGAATTTGTATGACGTTATTCGAGAAACCACACTGAGGCATTAATTTATTGCCCTTCATGAACACAAGAACTTTGTTATTCTGGACTAATTGATCGATTCTGGCCTTAGTTTCGGGTGTCATAGGTCTAGTAGCTAGAATTTGAGCAAGAATAGCCAATCCTGAGACGTGGCATATCCTATCAGTTTAGCACAAGCCGTTGGGATAGCTTTAAAAAGGCAGGTCTTCGTCCTCCTCCAAACTCTCTAAAATTTCGTTAACATCAGGTCTCCCGCGCACGATAGTCATATTTTCCAGAGAGTTATTAACTTTAGTTTCTGCGTCCGAATTTTCTGGCAGTGAATAACCCATATTGACCACTTCACCATCAAAAGATTTTGCTAACTTTTGAGCGGCCGCCAAAATTTCACTAACATCTACATCTTGATCTAATGTCTCTAAAGATGAATCAAAATTTAAGATTTTTTGGGGCAGTTCTGTGCTAAGAGTTTTTGGGTTTCCCGATGCTGTGATCTTTGCTTCTTTTTTCTCGATAATTGCTTCTTTGACTGGGGGAATATCCACCGCGGTCATAACTTTATTTTCGGGAGTTATTGGTGGGGTTGGTGCGGTTTCTGGTGGTGGTTGTATCCTGGCCGCTGGGGATGGGGAAACTTCCGCAGCCATGGCAGCAGTGGCGGAACCTACCTGTAAATGGACTTTAATCCGGCGCTGAAAAACAGCCTCGAAAGCTGACTCAATATTAGTCAAGCGTAGCCGGGCCATTTTTAATAATTGTTCCGAAGATATACTTAAATAAGCGCTCGATTCTTCCATACTAAAAAGACTGCCGTGCTGACGCAAGAGAGTGCGAGTAGTGGGGGGTTCCATTACTTCTAAAACCCGCTGCCAAATTTGTTCATGATTGTCATCACTGGCAACAGTTTTAACCTCAGTTTTCGGCACTGCGACGCTAGTTGTCGGGGTGATAACCGCCGGTTTGATCGGTTCATTCACCGGTGCCGGCGCTGTGATCACTTCAGTGGGCCTCTCGACGCTGGTTTGGGGACGGGAAGGCACTGCCGTGGCAACTAGAGGAATCACCTGTGCTTGTGGTAAAAGTCCCAATAGAGTGACTTCTAACCAGAGACGGGGTTGAGTGGTGTTTTTTAGTTGCGTTTCGCTGTCTTTAAGAAGTTGTTGACCGCGGAGAATTTCCTCTAAAGACCAAGTACGCGCTTCCGCACACAATTCCTGCCAAGTGGGAGCAGTGACAGCGACCATTTCTGGACGATTAGGGGCGGTTTTGGCTAAAAGTAGGTTTAAATAGAACCCCGCTAGATTTTGCAAGACGATTAAAGGTTCCTTGCCGCGATTCATCAGATGGCGACATTGTTCGATAACTTGATCGGGAATATTGCCATGAATGACTTTAAGTAGGGTTAAGAGGTCTCTTTCGGGGACTGCACCGACCAAATCCCAGACTCGCTCGGCCGTAATCGTTCCTGCGAGTAAACTTAATTGATCGAGGAGACTTTCCGCATCCCGTAAACCACCGTTAGCGATCTGAGCCACAAGGGTTAATGCTTCTAGGTTAATATCGATCGCTTCTATTTGGGCGATTTTTTGCAGGTGTGCCACCATCGCATCGAGAGGAATACGGCGATAATCAAAGCGTTGACAACGGGAGATGATGGTAGGCAAGACACGCTGAGGATCGGTGGTAGCAAGCACAAAAATCACTCGATCCGGCGGTTCTTCCAGAGTTTTCAGCAAAGCATTAAAGGCCGCCGTACTGAGCATATGGCATTCATCGATGACATAGACTTTATAACGACATTGGACGGGGGCAAATTGCGATCGCTCGATAATTTCCCGAATGTTATCCACACCGGTATTACTAGCGGCATCAATTTCGATCACGTCTAAAGCGGAACCATTGGCGATCGCTTGACAGACGGAACACTTACCGCAGGGAATCGGTGTCGGATGGTCACTAGACAGACAGTTGAGGGATTTGGCTAAAATTCGCGCCGAGGAGGTTTTCCCCGTGCCTCTGGGTCCAGTAAATAGGTATGCAGGGGCGATTCGTTCACTGATTAAGGCATTACTCAAGGTCGTGGCGATCGCTGATTGTCCCACCAAATCGGCAAAGGTTTGGGGACGATACTTATGATGTAGAGGTTCGTAGGTCATGACTGGCTGAAAACTTTTTCCCCACCCTAGAGACTACTATTATCCTATCCCGATTCTTTTTCAACACGAGAACAAGTGTATGCTTTTTATCTAGCCAGTTGGCGTTGTCAAATTGAAAGATGCTCCGAATCAGCACCGGAACTGAAATTACTTTGATAGGAAAGATGCCATGGCATCTTTCCTATAGTGTTTAATGAACGAATAGTGCCTTAGGGCGGGCTTAAGTGGGGAACAAGAGTCGCTCGATTTAGCAGTGGAATATAGCTAGGTAATAGCTGTAGGGCTAATTCATGAATTAGCCCTACAATAGGCGTTGTCGGCGTTGTCAAATTGAAAGATGCTCCGAATCAGCACCGGAACTGAAATTACTTTGATAGCAAGGATTGCATTCCATCTTTCCTATTCTGATCTGACAACGCCAGCCAGGTTTAATGCGCGATTTGCATCATAAAAATGGCAATTTGGCCAAGTCATCTAATAAATTGTATTAATAACTACAATTTTGCCGAGAAAATCTGCCGACTATCTTAGTATGCCTAAAGACAGTGCCACTAATCAGACCAACTGCTTATGACTGAATCGACAAAAACCCAATGTCCTTACTGTGGAGTAGGTTGTGGTTTGACAGTCACCCCCCCCGCGTCGGCCGGACAAGCATGGAAAGTCTTCGGGGACAAGTCCCACCCCTCCAGTCAAGGTATGGTCTGTGTTAAAGGGGCCACCGTAGCGGAATCGATCGATAAAAATCGCCTCAAAACCCCGATGATCCGCGATTCTCTCCAAGAGCAATTTCGTCTTTGTACTTGGGAAGAGGCCCTCGATCGCATCGTTAACCAGATGCAAACTCTAATCGCTCAGGGGGAAAAGGAAAGTATCTGTCTATACGGTTCGGGACAATTTCACACCGAAGATTACTACATCGCCCAAAAACTGGTCAAGGGCTGTCTGGGAGTCAATAACTTTGATGCTAATTCCCGTCTCTGTATGTCTTCGGCCGTGGCCGCTTATCTGGACAGTTTCGGGTCCGACGGTCCCCCCTGCTGTTACGATGACCTAGAATTAACCGATTGTGCCTTTTTGGTGGGGACAAATACGGCCGAATGTCACCCCATCATCTTTAACCGTCTGCACAAGTATCTCAAAGGCAACCAACAAGCGAAATTAATCGTCGTTGATCCCCGCAGCACCAAAACCGCCAAGGCCGCTAATCTCCACCTAGCCATTAACCCGGGGACCGATATTGACCTATTTAACGGTATTGCCCACCTGTTACTGAATTGGGGTGCGATCGATACCCATTTTATCGATAAATGCACCCGGGATTTCCCCAAATACGCCGAAATTATCCGCCATTATCCCCCGGAAATAGTCGCCCCTAAATGCGGTATCCCCATCGAGGATTTAGAACAGGCTGCCCGCTACTGGGCCGAATCGAAAAGAGTGCTTTCCCTCTGGTCGATGGGCATCAATCAATCTAGGGAAGGCACGGCCAAAGCCCGCACTTTAATCAATTTACACCTAATGACGGCTAATATCGGTAAACCGGGGGCCGGTCCTTTTTCCCTAACGGGACAACCCAACGCCATGGGAGGAAGGGAAGCCGGCGGCCTCTGCCATCTTCTGCCCGGTTATCGTTCCGTCAAAAATCCCCAACACCGGGCCGAAGTGGAACAAGCTTGGGGTTTACCCGCCGGTCGGATTTCTCCCGTCCCCGGTCGCGATGCTTGGAGTATGATTACCGGTTTGGAGACGGGAGATGTCAAACTTCTCTGGATTGCCGCCACTAATCCGGCTGTTAGTATGCCTGATCTAGAACGCACCAAGGCCGCCCTGTTAAAATCACCTTTTACTATCTATCAGGATGCCTACTATCCCACGGAAACCAGCGCCTACGCCCATTTATTACTGCCAGCGGCCCAATGGGGCGAAAAAACGGGAACAATGACCAATTCTGAGCGCGTGGTGACGTTAAATAAAGCTTTTCGCTCTCCCGTCGGTCAAGCTCAGGCCGATTGGCAAATTTTCGCGGAAGTTGGTCGCCGTTTGGGGTTTCAGGCACAATTTAATTTTAAGGATTCCGCCGAGGTACATTCCGAGTTTATTCGCTTGACATATAAACGTCCTTGTGATATGACGGCGATTAATTATGATCGCCTGGCCGAGACTCCCCGACCGTGGCCCGATTCCATCGATGAAATTTCCGCCCCTAAAACCGCTAATTCCGGGGAATTACTGGGTAATTTAGTTAAAGATGACGATAAAAGCGAAAAAACAGCCGCAAAACGCCTTTATACCGATGGTAAATTTAATACTGCCGATGGTCGTGCTGTTTTCGCCGCCTACCACAGTAAAGGTTTAGCGGAACCCCCGGACGAGGAATATCCCCTAGTGTTGACCGTAGGGCGTTTGTACGGTCACTGGCACACCCAAACCCGCACCGGCCGCATCGAGAAAATTGTCAAAATGCACCCCGCACCTTTTCTGGAAATTCATCCCCAAGATGCGGCAAAATTGCACATAGAAGCTGGGGAATGGGTGGAGGTGCGTTCTCGTCGCGGTTTTGCCCGTTTTCCCGCTTTAATTACCAAAGCAATTGCTCCTAATTGTGTCTTTGTGCCGATGCACTGGGGGGCTTTATGGGCAGAAAATGCTGAGGCTAATAGTCTCACCCATCCGGCCGCTTGTCCGATTTCCCTGCAACCGGAATTAAAAGCTTGTGCCGTCAAATTAATCCCGATCAAGTCTTTAGTTAGGGTTTGCTGAAAAAATTTTTCCTGGGGACAGGGTGTGGGGTGTAGGGTGTAGGGTGTAGGGTTTTACCCATTTTCAGGGGGTCAATTACCTAATTTTCAGGGAAAAAGTGCCTAAATTTTCCCCCCCCGATCACCCCAATGTCTGGCACTTTTTGATGGCAAAAAAGTCTAAAAGTCTTACCCAACAAGGTTTTTAGATTTATTGAGCAAACCCTAACTAGGTTATTGGGGACAATCGGCAATTTTATCCTTAGTTTCTTTGAGTTCCTCTCGAACAGCTTTACATAATTCAGGACTAAATTGAGCGTCTTTGAGACTTTTAACAGTTTCAAGTTGTGTGACTGTTAATCCGATCACTTCTTTTAGCTTTGCACCGGTAAAATCTGCACCGGTTAAATCGGCATCTTTTAAAATTGCACCGGTTAAATCGGCATCTTTTAAAATAGCATCTTGTAATTGTGTGCCTATTAAATGCGCTCTTGGCAATTCTGCCTTTTCTAAAATAGCATCTCGTAAATCTAAGCCATCTAAAACCTGATCGGATAAGTCAGCTTCAGACAAATCTGACTTAGGTGCAATTTTATAAGCTGGCTTAAATAAGCTTTGATATTTTAGATCGACCGTGCTAATTGTTCTCTGATCGTAAATAGCTTTATCTAATTTCGCTCCCTCCAAACTAACACCTCTTAAATTAACTCCAATTAAATTAGCTTTTTCTAGAATAGTATTTTTCAATCCTTTCTTACTAATCTTGGTTAAATCTACACAGGATAAGTTGATTTTAGTTAAATATCGATCGGATAAGTCGATGCCGATCAAGTTGATTTTTGCTTGACAATTCTCAAGATTCTTTGGTAAATCAATTAATCCTTTATAATTGTTCGATGTCGGAAACCAACTTAGGTTTTCTATTTTTGATTTCGATGGATCTTTAAAAATTAAAGAAGATTGCCTCCGTCGAGTAATAAAATAAACTACTTTTAAAAATTCTTCATATTTTTTGGCAACTTCATTAAAGTTACTGTTGGTTATCTCAAAATTTAACTTGGTTTCTTCATTAATTAATGCTCCCTTAAAATTAGTTCTGCTATCAACTTTAACCTTAATTAAATTTGCTCCTCTTAAGTCAGCATTTTCTAAGTTAGCACCGCTTAAATCGGCTTCCGTAAGATCGGCATAACTCAAGTCGGCGTGTTCTAGGTTAGCCTGTCTTAAATCCGCTTGTTTTAGGTTAGCTTCTTTGAGATTTGCCATCATTAAGTTAGCATTAATTAACACTGCGTCTTTTAAATCTGCTAATTCTAAAATTGCCTTAATTAAAACTGCATCCTGTAGATTGGTTTTAGCATCCAGATAGCTTTTTAAACGAGCATTTTTAAGATTAGCTCCGATGAGGGAAGCTTTTTTTAGATCAGCACCACTTAAGTTAGCACGTTCAAGGTTGGCAAAGTTCAGGTAAGACTGACTAAGATTACTACGGGATAAATCGGCTTTTAGCAGTGTAGCAGAACTTAAATTAGCTCCCTGCAAATCAGCACTAATCAGGTTGACTTTCTCCAATTTAGCCCCAGTAAGGTTGACTTCTCGTAAAGCAGTTTTTTCCAAATCTCGATTAGATAAATCGCCTGGATTGTAGGGATTTTTATTTTCAATATAATAAGCTTTAGCAGCCATTAATTTTTGACGATCATTATCATCTGGTTTAACATCCAGTTTCGTTTCTATATCATAAAGAACACCCTTTAATTCAGTTTTATCTAATTTAGCCCCCTCTAAATTCGCCCCTCTTAAATCAGCACCCGCCAGATTTGCACCTGTTAAATCCACTCCTCTTAAATCAGCTTTTCGGAGATCTGCCCCTATTAGCTCGGCATCTTTTAAGTCCTTCTGTGCTGGCTGCAAGTCTCTTTTTAGGGGATTAAAATAGCTAATTTTGTAAAACTTTGCCTGATTGAAAAAGATGCTTTTATCGAGTTTAGTACGATCATCGTAGATCGCATGATCGATCTTAAAACCTTTCAAGACAGCACTGGTAAAATCAGCCCCTCGGATATCTGCGTAGGTTAAATCAGCGTCCCTCAAATCAGCATTAATTAACTTGGTATTTCTGAGATTAGCGTGACTTAGCTTCGCTTTTTGTAAATAGGTGTTGCTCAGATCTACTTCCGGTAAATCTGCTTGGTTTAATTGGAGAGACTTACATTCATTTTTAATATCTTTTTCGTCTTTTTCACGATCACAGATGAAATAGTTTTTTTCTTCTGATGGATACCAACTAAATGGATACCAACTAAAAGGTTGAGTATTAAAGTTATATATTGCATTTTCAATACGTGCATCTTTTAAAGAAGTGTTCAGCAGATTAGTATTTCTCAAATCTGCATTAGATAAATTAGCTCCCTCTAGATTAGCATTGGTGATCTTTGCTCCATTTAAAATGGCATTGGACAGGTTAACATCCTGTAAATTTGCCCCTCTTAAATCGGCTCCCGTTAGGTCAGCTTTTCTGAGACTCGCTCCAGTTAAATCGGCCCCCTCTAGATCGGCATCCTTTAGGTTTGCTCCGTCAAGATTGGCATTCTGTAATTGTGCCTTGGATAGATCATTATTTGACATATCAACTCTGGGTAGATTAGCTGATTTGAGATTTACCCCCACCAATCTGACACAATCCTCTTGCATCCCAACTTTTGTTAATAGCCAAGTGAATATATTTTCTGGCATTTTACAACCACTACTGAGAGACTCCAAGGCATCAATTCTTCCGTTACTAGCAGGATCTTCTTTCGCTGAACGGAGAACAGTCCAAGCATCATTATTCTCTTGCGCTCGTCGTTTATCCGTTTCCCACCAATAGGTGATTACACCGGCAAAAATCCCTAAAGCAGTAACAATTGAGGCTATTTTGAGGATAAGCTCAAAATCAGTCCAATCAAATCGGGATTGATTTAATAAATTTTTGCATTCTTCTGGGGATAAGCCACTATCTTCTGATAGCTTTTGTAAGTAGATGGCTTCTTGAATAGACCCTTTCGCTTTTTGCTTAATTTCTTTTATTCTATTGTTAATTTCTTCTTCCGATAAAATCTTGGTTTGTTTTAGTAAGTCCTTATACTCATCTAAAGAAAAACCCAAAAAATTAGACTCGGACAGTTCTTTTAAAATCCTTAACTTTTTAATATTATCTTTTTCATCTTTAATGCTGTCTAATTTTTCATTAATCTTTTCCTCGATACGCCGATTAAAATATTTTTGGATCTCGTCAAAACTTTCTTTCTGCTCCGTTGCTATACGATGTAGAGCCAGAGTTCGCTGCGGTTCTGGCAAGGGGATAATCCTTTCCAGTTTACCTTTGATTTCTTCATATTTTGGGTTGTTCTTATTACTCATTTTCCTGTCCTCCAGCTAATACTAGATCACGAAAAACACAATAGAAATATAGTAGATCGGCAAACTTATCGTTAAGAAGGGTTGCTCTTGATCGCCTTAAGGCTGAATTTGTTTAATCAAAAAATCTATCTGATCGGGGAACCTTTTTTGTGCAGATAACGTCTTGTTTACACCTATGCTATCTAACTAGCCTAAAAAAAACAAGCCGATCAGCAGGATGCTTAATTTTTCTTAAACAAAAAGCCCGAATTATCAGCCATTTAACCACACTATTCTCATTCCGAGATTTCGATCGAACTAACCGATCTTTGCCAACGTTTTTTCCAGTGGCTAGTCGGTTCTAAGTCACAGAGTGCCTGTTCGCTGCGACGACGTTGTATAATCACTTCGGCTGGGTCGCTTAAAGTCGGATCTCGATAGGGAATAGCGGCTTTAGTTTGCAGATGTTCCCGTTCCTGTGCCGATAAAGATGGGGGTAAGGACAAAAAACTGGCTATTGTCCCCGGCGATCGCCGACCGACGCTATCGGTGGCCCCAATCTGCAATCCTGCTAATTGTAAAGCCCTTCGCACCGAGGCAGCACAGGAATAGGTGACTAAATAACCCGTCGGACTCAGGCATTTCGCCACTAAAGCTAAAAACTCCACCGTCCACAGTTGCGGACATTTACCCGGGGAAAAGGGGTCGAGAAAAATTGCCTCCGCTTGAAAACCCGCGTCAATCACCTTGGTTATCGTCTGTCGCGCATCCCCGATTAACAGTTTAGCCGTGAGATTAGGCAGGTCTAGCCGGTGATTATGGGCAAAATCAGTTAAATATTCGGGAATTGGTTGACTCCAACTATTTAAGAGATTTTCTCTAATAGCCGCTAGGGGAACCACTCGATCGCTTTCTAAGGCTAATAATTCTACCCGACAATCCCCCCTAACTTGCCAAATGGCAGCTAAGGCTGCGGCGGTATTATACCCTAAGCCGTAACAAATGTCAAGAACTTTCAGATTATTGCTCTGGTCTGCTTTTGCTGTCAGACGACTAGAGAGGATAAATTTTTTCTCAGCCTCTTCCCTTGCCCCAGAGGTAGAATGATAACATTCGCCGAATTCGGTCGAAAAAAAGGTATAAGAACCATCCTCAGTGACTTTTTGCGGGTAGGCTTCGGGGGAGACAAGCATGGTGATGGAGAATGTCTTTGAGATGAATATCGGTTTCCAGCAGGCAAGCGTGACCACTATGGGGCAGAATCGTTAATTTTGCGGCGGGTAACTGCTGAATTAGGCGTTTAGCCTCCGCTACCGATGGTAACAGTCGGTCGCCTTGACTGGCTATCACTAACACCCCCAATTGCAGACGTTTTAACTCGCTGGCACTAACCTGAAACCGTTGTAACTGGGATAAACGCCAGCTAATCGTCTTCAGTGGGACGTATTGCATGGCTTTGAGGAGAGAGCGGCGATCTTCCCGGGATATTCGACCCAGAGCGGCCAGAAAGGGTAAAATAGTTAGTGCCGAGCTGCCTTGGATGAAATCGGGCATCATCTGGGTGATACCGATTCCCAAGCTTAAAAGAGGTCTTTGATTAAAAGAAGAAGCAGGGTTAATTAAAATCAGTTTTTTAATTAATTTTGGTGATTTTGTTGCTATTTTCAAGGCTAAACAGCCGCCAAAAGACTCACCGCAGAGATAGACTTTTCTCGATTGTCGCTTTAATTCCTGTTCCAATAAAGCGATCACGAGGGTGCTTAATTCCTCCCAATCACCGAGATATTGCGGGGAAATCACCAAACAACGTAGATCGAAGTAAGGGGCAAGGTTTTTAATCTGACGATGGTATAGTTGGCCGCTGCCATCCATTCCGGGTAAAAATACAAACAGGGGATAATCGGGACGGGGATGACGGGGAATAATCCAACTGACAGGTTGTTCCATGGTGCGAGAAGCGCGATCGATGTTAAAAAAGTTTTTTCTGGTTATCTATTTTAAGGATAATTAATATTAGAGAGATTGGCCAATTTTAATAGTACGATTAACTCCCAACTTATGGATTGTTTCTCCCTGCTCCCCAACCCCTGATAACTGATAACTGATAACTGATAACTGATTAACTGAGCCAAATTTTTAGGCCGCCGCTAAATTAGCAGCCACGAAATCCCAATTAACCAACTTAGTTAAAAAGTCGCTGATGTAATCGGGACGACGATTTTGGTAGTCGAGATAATAAGCGTGTTCCCACACATCCATAGTTAAGAGGGGAACCTGTCCGGCGGTTAAGGGATTGTCAGCGTTGCCGGTTTTGGTAACTTTGAGAGTGCCGTTATCGAGAACCAACCAAGCCCAACCGCTACCGAATTGAGTAGCACCCGCAGTTTTGAAAGCTTCGACAAATTTCTCGAAACTGCCGAAATCTGCCTGAATTTTATCGGCTAAAGCACCAGTAGGCGTGCCACCACCCGCCGGTTTCATGCAGTCCCAATAAAAACTATGATTCCATGCTTGGGCGGCATTGTTGAAAACCCCAGCTTTAGAAGCATCACCGGCAACCTTAACGATAACTTCTTCTAAAGAGAGAGCATCGAGTTCCGTATCTTTGACCAAACCGTTATAGTTATTGACATAAGCGGCGTGGTGCTTGTCGTGGTGGAATTCTAGGGTACTTTTGGTGATGCAAGGCTCTAAGGCAGTGTAATCGTAGGGTAAAGGGGGAAGTGTGTAAGCCATGTGTTCTCTGTATCCTCTCTTGAGAGCTTGTTTAAGGTAGTGTTGTTAACCTTTTGTCAGTATTCAGCTTAACCAAGACGAATACCTTTGCAATAAAACTTTACACCCTCAATCATAGCACCGAAGGAGACTTGATCAGTGATCACTGATCGATCAGCTTTTTTCTCCCATCTCCCTTCTCCCCCATCACCTCAACTCCCATCGACCATCTCCTAAATCCTGAGAAGATCACCAAACAATGTTAAAATAATTCCCGTACTGTAGGCGCTTGCAGATTCTTGTGGGCGTGGCAGGGCAGGCGAAAAACGATTCCGTTAGGAATTAAACCAAAAAAGCTCCACTGGCAACAGCAGTAGATTTTATCTCACTGGGTTGACTGGTTGGCACTTCCTCAAATTACGGATCAATACAAAATTATCATTTACAGATCTTTCTTGGTAACTTATGGCACAGCGTACACGCTTAGGTGAAATCCTTCGTCCCCTCAACTCGGAATATGGTAAAGTTTCTCCCGGTTGGGGAACTACCTTGCTGATGGGAGTGTTTATGGCTCTGTTTTTAGTCTTTTTGCTGATTATTTTACAGATCTATAACTCCTCCCTAATTTTAGAAGGATTTAATGTAGATTGGGGTCAGTAAGCAGATTCCAACAATCTTGTCGGCATTTTTGGCCGCAGAATTGTCCCTCGGACTTTAGCAGGTGGGTTATTGCCCACCGCAATTTTTTTATTAGGAGCAGAAAAATGAATATTTTTGGGATTGGATTGCCGGAAATGGGGTTAATTCTCTTGATTGCCCTGCTAGTTTTCGGTCCGAAGAAATTACCAGAAATCGGTCGCAGTTTAGGCAAAACGATTCGAGGATTTCAAGAAGCATCCAAGGAATTTGAAAGTGAATTTAAGCGAGAGGCCGAGCAGATTGAAGACTCGGTAAAAATCAAAGCTCAATTAGAGGAAAGTCAATCTCCTAGCGATCAAACTCGTTCCAGTTAAGAACTGTGTAGAGATGTAGAGTAGGTCAAATTCGAGACTATCCGCTAGATTAACATCGAGAATGACCAGAGCCGGATTAAATTGGCAGTTTTACCATAGACCTCTTGTAAAAATCAAAAATTGTTGTTAGGGTCAGGAGTCAGGAGCCGGTCGTCAGGAGACTCCGAGACAGGAGATTATTTTATTTATTCTTCCCACTTCCCCACACCCCACACCCCACACCCCACACCCCACACCCCACACCCCACACCCCACACCCCACACCCCACACCCCACACCCTACCCCCACGAAAAACTTTTTCAGCAGACCCTAAGTAGGCAGAATATACCATCAGTTTGAGAATTCCCAGAAGGCAACAAAAAAATGACTATTTCCTTGCTATAAGTATTGTAGATGTCAAGAGTGGTAAATGAATGTCTATAGTGGTATCCCCCGAACAAGTCCATCAAATCGTCAACAACCTCCATCACGATCCCTTTGAGGTTTTGGGGGCCCATCCCCTAGAAGAAGAAGGAAAAGTCAATAAATGGGTTGTTAGAGCCTATTTACCGAAAACCACGGCCGCTTGGGTTATTTTACCGTCCCAAAGACAAGAATATCCCATGACGACCGCTTATCACCCCCATTTTTTCGAGTGCGTCATCGATATCGGTGAACTGAACAATTATCAATTACGCATCCACGAGGGAGAACAGGAACGGGTAATCTATGATTCCTATGCCTTCCGTTCTGCCAAACTCAGCGATTTTGATTTACATCTGTTTGGGGAGGGCAACCATCATCGCATTTATGAAAAATTAGGGGCGCATTTAGCCGAAATCGAGGGTATTAAAGGGGTTTATTTCGCCGTTTGGGCCCCTAATGCCCGCAACGTCTCGATTATTGGTGATTTCAATAACTGGGATGGTCGTGATCACCAAATGCGGAAACGTAATAATATGGTCTGGGAATTGTTTATCCCAGAAATCGGTGTTGGCACTAAATATAAATACGAGATCAAAAATTGGGAAGGTCATATTTACGAAAAATCTGATCCCTACGGTTTTGCCCAAGAAGTACGCCCGAAAACCGCCTCGATCGTGGCTAATTTAGATAGCTATACTTGGGATGATAGCGATTGGATGGAAAAACGCCGCCATAGCGATCCTTTAACTCAACCGGTTTCCGTTTACGAATTACACCTCGGTTCTTGGCTGCACGCTTCTAGTGCCGAACCCCCCCGTTTACTTTCTGGGTCCGGGGAAGCGGTTCCCGTGTCGGAATGGAACACTGGGGCGCGCTTTTTGAGTTACTACGAGTTAGCCCAAAAACTAATTCCCTACGTTAAAGAATTAGGTTACACCCATATCGAATTATTACCGATCGCCGAGCATCCTTTTGATGGTTCTTGGGGTTATCAAGTGACGGGTTATTTTGCCCCCACCAGTCGCTACGGTAATCCTGAAGATTTCATGTATTTTGTCGATCAATGTCACCAAAATGGCCTTGGTGTGCTAGTGGATTGGGTCCCCGGTCACTTCCCCAAAGATGGCCACGGGTTAGCTTTCTTTGATGGTACTCATCTTTATGAACACGGCGACCCGCGCAAAGGGGAACACAAGGAATGGGGAACCTTAATTTTTAACTACGGTCGCAACGAAGTCAGAAATTTCCTGGTGGCTAATGCCCTTTTTTGGTTCGATAAGTACCATATTGACGGCATTCGCGTGGATGCGGTGGCTTCTATGCTCTATCTCGATTATTGTCGTAAAGATGGGGAATGGGTGGCTAACGAGTACGGTGGCCGGGAAAATTTAGAAGCTGCGGAATTCCTGCGTCAAGTTAATCATGTAATTTTTAGCTATTTCCCCGGAATTCTCTCTATTGCCGAAGAATCCACCGCTTGGCCGATGGTGTCCTGGCCCACCTATATGGGCGGTTTAGGCTTTAATTTGAAGTGGAATATGGGCTGGATGCACGATATGCTCGATTATTTCGGCATGGATCCTTGGTTCCGTCAATTCCATCAAAATAATGTCACTTTTAGTATGTGGTATAACCACAGCGAGAATTATATGCTGGCTTTGTCCCACGATGAAGTGGTTCACGGCAAAAGTAATATGATTGGCAAAATGCCGGGGGATGAGTGGCAAAAATTTGCCAATGTCCGGGCATTATTTAGTTATATGTTTACCCACCCCGGTAAGAAAACCATGTTTATGAGCATGGAATTTGGTCAGTGGAGTGAGTGGAATGTTTGGGGTGATTTGGAGTGGGGTCTTTTGCAGCATCAACCCCATCAACAGCTAAAACGCTTTTTCTCAGATTTGAACGCCACCTATAAGAGTGAACCTGCTTTATATACCCAGGATTTTGGTCAGGATGGCTTTGAGTGGATTGACTGTAGTGATAATAGTCATAGCGTCGTTTCTTTCCTGCGCTGGAGCAAAAATTGGCAGGAGTTTCTGGTGGTGGTCTGTAATTTTACTCCCCAACCCCACAGCCATTATCGCGTTGGTGTACCCCATCCCGGTTTTTATCAGGAAATCTTTAACAGCGATGCGGGTAAATATGGTGGTAGTAATATGGGCAACCTTGGCGGTAAATGGTCGGAGGAATGGTCCTATCATAGCCGTCCCTACTCGATCGATCTCTGTTTACCACCTTTAGGGGTTTTAGTTCTCAAAATCGGTCCTCATGCTTCTGGGGAATAGGGGAAATGGGGAAATGGGGAAATGGGGGAATGGGGGAATTCAACTAAAACCCTAAAACCCTAAAACCCCAACACCCCAACCCCTAACAAAAAAATTTAGAGGTCATCTTGCAGAAAGTGGCCTCTTTTTTGGGGGAATTTTCCAGAAACTAAGTAGGGTTTGCTGAATAAATCTAAAAACCTTGTTGGGTAAAACTTTTAGACCTTTTTGAAATCCAAAAGTACTGGATATGGCAGTGATCGGGGTAAAATTCAGGTACTTTTTCCCTGAAAATTAGGTAACTGACTACCTCAAAATCGGTAAAACCCTACACCCCACACCCTGCCCCCACCAACAAACTTTTTCAGCAGACCCTACATAGCGGTTCTCACATCTGTGTGGCACAGTTAAACCTTTACTGATTAAACTTTTCACCATCGACAGGCCTCTTGCGAACAGGAAACGCTATAATAACCTTCCTTGACCAGTAGCATAGTCTAATTGTTCTGAATCGGAGCGCTCCAACATAGCGCTTCTGTAGCCGTTATCACATCGACTCCTCTAGCTCTTAAAGCCGCTACAAGGCTCTGAACCATCGAGTCTTCATCTAAATATAATGTCAGCATGACTATTTATTTAACTTAGATTGAAGCCACTCCTGTTCAAATTGTTTCACCTCGGCTTCTTCCTGAGCTAAATCAGTTTCAATTTCTTCCCTGTTGGCATGATAGTAAGTTAAAGCAGCATAAACTTTGGCTAAATCTAAATGGGGATGTCCCATCCGGTTTAAAATTTCTTCAGGAGTCAGCCCTAATTTATACCAAGAAACAAGGCGACGCACTGTAACTGCTGTCCCGGCAATTGTTGGTCTTCCTCCTCGAATTTCAGGAGAACAATCAATTAAAGTTCCAATTTCAATTGTTGTCGTAGTCATTATCCAAATCATTAATAAATTTGCCGGCTCTTCTCGACTTTGTGGGATCATTTTTGCTTATGGAACGTGAAATGCTTACTGGGAAAGACTTTTAGGACTATTTTGTTAAATAAACTATCAGTATAGACCTCATTTCCACACAGAAACCAGAAGAGCCATTTCGTGAAGGACTAATCAAAAAAGACATCTATAGTAAAAATGCCAAAACAAATGATA
>NZ_JAPZRB010000248.1:0-1710 GCF_027531105.1 Microcystis sp. LE18-22.4A | reverse complement strand
GACATTGACGATTGGATTATAATCTACTTTGAGGTTCCAATTAATCTTAAACCCTATTAGGGATTGAAACATTAAGGGGATTTATATCTATGCGAAATAAGAGAGTTCCAATTAATCTTAAACCCTATTAGGGATTGAAACAACCAGACTGGACTGCGCGGCAAAATCTGGGAGAGTTCCAATTAATCTTAAACCCTATTAGGGATTGAAACTTAAGAACTCGCCATAGTCCGAACCTTCTCAGGTTGTTCCAATTAATCTTAAACCCTATTAGGGATTGAAACCGGACTATGGCGAGTTCTTAAAACTCCCTGCTTACTTACTGTTCCAATTAATCTTAAACCCTATTAGGGATTGAAACCACTTATATTATAACCATTGGTTATACTTATTGTATAATGGTTCCAATTAATCTTAAACCCTATTAGGGATTGAAACCCTTCTTTTAAATCTCCGTGTAAGTGGTAGCGAATCATGTTCCAATTAATCTTAAACCCTATTAGGGATTGAAACGAAATCTTCTGACACTTTCCATTTTTCCAAGCCCTTAACGTTCCAATTAATCTTAAACCCTATTAGGGATTGAAACAATCTATAAATTTTCTTCATGATGAGATGATCCTCGTTCCAATTAATCTTAAACCCTATTAGGGATTGAAACATTAAGGATTTTGCCGATTCTAAATTTGATCCAAGTTCCAATTAATCTTAAACCCTATTAGGGATTGAAACAGCCCCACTCCCCCGGCTTTAATCGTGCCGATAAATAGTTCCAATTAATCTTAAACCCTATTAGGGATTGAAACAACAGCTTATGGGCAACGCGCCCGGATTAGGGACAAGTTCCAATTAATCTTAAACCCTATTAGGGATTGAAACGAAATTCTCATCTATTTCAGGATCATAATTTCGATGTTCCAATTAATCTTAAACCCTATTAGGGATTGAAACTTGAAAAAAGTAGATTTGTAACAGTCTGGTTCTCGTTCCAATTAATCTTAAACCCTATTAGGGATTGAAACCATTTACTTTTTAATGAAGACACGCCATAATTTGTTCCAATTAATCTTAAACCCTATTAGGGATTGAAACTCAATTATTTCCGTGGCTATTTTTAAGCATTGCTGTTCCAATTAATCTTAAACCCTATTAGGGATTGAAACGACCAGAACCCAGCCCCAGAGCGGCTTACAACGGGTTCCAATTAATCTTAAACCCTATTAGGGATTGAAACCGCTCGGATTTATCAAGCCCATAAAGCAGGCGCTCATGTTCCAATTAATCTTAAACCCTATTAGGGATTGAAACGTTAGATGGGTGCTGGCGGTGACGAAAATAATGGAGTTCCAATTAATCTTAAACCCTATTAGGGATTGAAACGAAAATCGAGCTAGGCCGCCTCAGTGAGGCACAAATGTTCCAATTAATCTTAAACCCTATTAGGGATTGAAACTAACGCTTCCGATAGAATCGCTCGAATCGTTACCTGGTTCCAATTAATCTTAAACCCTATTAGGGATTGAAACGTACAGTCCCATTCAAAGATTTCTATTAGAGAACTTGTTCCAATTCTAAGTACAGGACAAAAAATGTAAGGACTGGAGAAAAAGAGAAAAGTTAGGTAATGAAGGATTGAGAATAAGATGACGAAGGTGGTCTAAACCTAGCCGAAAGAGGCTTTTTGCTCGGCGACCATGTTTCTTGATAGGA
>NZ_JAPZRB010000507.1:0-9091 GCF_027531105.1 Microcystis sp. LE18-22.4A | reverse complement strand
ATTATGGTAAAACCTAGTAATTGATTGCCAGGCTCTATCAGCAGCCGATTGACGAGCTTGAGAGTTTAATTTATTAACCCATGGTGTCTCTTTATTATTAGCTAGTACCGCGCAAAGTTTTTGGAGATCATTGCGGGTTGTCCCTTGATTGGACCGCCAATAACGAACACAAGAATTACGCACAAACTGAGAAGTTTTGATAGCTTCATCAAGCCGGTGATATTGCTCTGGTGTTCCGTTTTTTAGCTTTGCTTCTACGACTAGCATCTAACAATCCTCGACCCTTGGCTAAGTTAATTATAACACAGTTTACCCACAGATGGTGGAATTAAACCGATGCTCTGCGGTTGATATTCTGGTCGGATTTCATCCCCCGCAAAGCTGAGTATCTTGTCGAAAAATGTAGCGGGGGCATTCATCCGACATTTTAGGTAAAAACTTGTGCGACATTCCGTGCCTGTATGCTGATTTTTTTAAGGCAAACAGAGCTAAGGAGGATGTTTCCCAGCGATAAGCTTGTAGTTTCTGCACGATAGCGGCTGTGTCCGTCAATTTTGACTATCCTTAACGATTTCAACGAGAGGGACGGGATCTAGGGGTTACGTTTTTAGCTTTTAACAGGCCTAACCATTCAACTTACCCGATTTATGTCGGTCTCTTCGATTATTACAGAATGTTTACACAATTTGTCAAATATTTTCTCTCGCTCCGGGCTGCCATGGAAAAAATAAGTATAACTACTTAAGTATTTGTTCACAGTAAGCAAAATTTTATTAAAACTCTTGCTAAATGTATCATTATATGCTTCTTTCCTTTTGGCGGCGGGGTATCCTAGCTAACGGGAGGGAAAAAGCAAAACCCCCTTTACAGATACATTGACACTTTGTCAAGTATTTGTTACATTAGTTAAAAAAGGTGATACCCATCACCCATCTCGCTTGTTATCAACCACTGTCTTCATCGAGGAGGAACACCATGTCTCAACCGATCGAACTTTCCTTAGAACAACAGTTCAACATTCGTTCTTTTCAGACTCAGGTAGAAAAAATGAGTCAGGAGCAAGCGCAGGATTTCCTGATCAAGCTCTACGAACAAATGATGGTCAGAGAAAATATGTACAAAGCTTTTCTCAAACACCAGTGGGGTCTAGATTCTAATCCCTGGGCTCCCCAATAACTCATTTCACCCCTGCGGGCGACCTCTTTCTCCGGCTGGGTTTCTCCGGAAACGAGCTAGGGATGCGGGGCGCATTTCTTCACCTTTTTAGCTATTCTTAGGGAAGGATAACCGAATTGCTAGGGGTTAATTTATGTTCGAGCGCGCTTTGATCTGTACAGATCTTTTCGATGGTCTCCATCGTCTTGTCCATTGTGTGCCACACTTAGCCCTGAGCGGCTTAAAACAAGTTATCTTCCTCCACAGTATTCCGGTTTGGGAACAACCCACCCTAGCTACCGTAGATCAAGCGAAAATTGACGCAGCCAAAGAAAAATTATCCCCAGCTTTAGCAAATATTCCCGCAGGTATGACAGTTAGTCTGGAAATCTCTAACCGTCGTCCCGTGGATGCCGTGCGGGAAATCCTCGCTCATCACTCTATCGACGTGATTTTGATGGGAAATCCCATGCGCGGTGCTGTCCAAGAAAAATTATTCGGTAGTACCAGTTTAGCGATCGCAGGTATTACCGATATTCCGCTGCTGATTTTCCGACCGCAATTATTATCAGTTTATACTCACGATGAATTAGCCCTGCGCTGTCAGCATCTCTGGAAACATTTATTAATTCCCTACGATGGCAGTCCCGACGCAATTTATCTAATTGAACAGATAGAAAAATACGCTCAAACTCGCTCCCCCGGCTCTTTTGAGCAATGTCTTCTCCTCCGGGTAGTGGAAAATATCAGTCGCGATCCCGGTGTCACCGAATCTCGTTTAAATGATGCCCGTCGGGAATTAGAATCGGTGCAAGCGCGACTAGAAAAACTCGGTTTGCAAGTACAGAGCGAAGTGCGACAAGGAACACCTGTATTAGAAGTTTTGACGGCAGCAGAAGAAGATGACATCAGTGCGATCGCTGTGGCCACCTGCCATCGTTCCAATATGTTGGAATGGTTAGCCGTGCGTCGGATTAATGAAGATATTCTTCATCAACTGTGGTTCCCCTTATTATTTTTCTCCCCCAAGGGATAGACTGGAAAAAAGCTCCTCTTGGGGATAAACTACAAAGGCACAAAGGACAGAGAGAGCAAGACAGATTTGATCGCTAAAATCGATCACACAAACGATAAGAGAGCCGCAAAAATTTGGGAGAAATTAACTTAAGTAAGTAGTTATAATTCAATTAAAAATAGATTTTGCCTCTGATCCCCCCTGCCCCTCCTAGGGTTGATTCATAGTAGAGTTGATTCATAGTAGGGTTGATTCATGAATCAACCCTACCCAAACTCCTTGATAAGGTGGGGACCTGACAACTTTTAACAACTACCTACTTAACTGCTCAATTAATCCGACAACTTTAGCCTTAATTTCATCGCGAACTCGGCGAAAAGTTTCCATGGGTTGACCATCGGGATCATCAATTAACCAATCCTCGAAAATTTCCTGTAAAACCCATCCTTCCGGCAGATTGACACCGCAACCACATAGGGAGATAACGGCATCGTAATCTTCGGGATTAAAATCCCTAATTGATTTAGAAGTTTGGTCAGTAATATCAATGCCAATTTCCTGCATAACTGCGATTGCTCCAGGGTGAACTTTGGCCGCTTCTAATCCGGAACTTGTGACGGCAATTTTACCCGCGCCTAAAGTTTTAGCGAAACCTTCGGCGATTTGGGAACGACAGGAATTTTTTCTACAGGCAAACATGACTTTTTTCATGATTTTAACTCCTAGAAATTGATTTAATTAATAGCTTTATGGGCAATTGTGGCTATTTCTTGGGCGGCTTTTTCCTTCCTTTCACTATAGCGATCGGTCAGATAATCTACCTGATCCCGCAGGAGAATGGTAAACTTATAAAGTTCCTCCATCACATCAATAACCCGATCTCGATAGGGGGAATCTTTCATCGTGCCATCCTCATGAAACTCCTGATAAGCTTTAGCCACCGAAGATTGATTAGGAATAGTAAACATTCGCAGCCAACGACCAAGAATTCGCAGAGTATTAACCGCATTAAAAGATTGGGAACCTCCGCTTACTTGCATGACTGCTAAAGTGCGGCCTTGAGTGGGACGAATCGCACCAATACTTAAGGGAATCCAATCAATTTGGTTTTTGATAATGCCGCTAATATTGCCGTGAAGTTCGGGAGATGACCAGACTTGACCCTCAGACCATTGACTTAATTCTCGTAATTCCTGTACTTTGGCATGAGTATCGGGAACACTGCCATAAATCGGCAATTCACGGGGATCAAAAAAGCGCACTTCTGCCCCATATTCAGTGATAATTCTGGCCGCTTCTTCTGCTAATAAACGACTGTAGGAACGTGGCCGCAAAGAACCATATAGAAAAAGAATTCTCGGTTTGTGAGTCGATTGGATCATGGTGAATAATTATTTGTAAGAACTCAAGCAACGAGGATCGAGAAGGGTGGCTTTTTCTGGATCTCTGGGAAACCAAAAGGCGGTTTTTTTACAGAATTCTACCAACATTAACATCACAGGTACTTCAATCAATACCCCCACTACTGTCGCTAAAGCGGCCCCCGAATTCAATCCGAATAACATCACCGCAGTGGCGATCGCTACCTCAAAATGATTACTAGCACCAATTAAAGCAGCGGGAGCGGCATCTTCGTAAACTAAATTGAGTTTGAGAGCGGCCACATAACTAAGAAAAAAAATCAGATTAGTTTGAATAAACAGGGGAATAGCAATCAGGAAAATATGCAGGGGATTACTAACAATTAAATCGCCTTTGAAAGCAAAGAGGAGGATTAAGGTTAACAATAAGGCAGTGATTGCCACAGGACTGAGATAGTGAAGAAAACGCGATTCAAACCAGGCCCGTCCTTTATGTTTAAAAATCCAGTGACGGCTATAGATACCAGCAATAAGCGGTAAACCAACGTAGATTAACACAGAAAAAACAATGGTCTGCCAAGGGACTACAAAATTATTAGCTGCCAGTAACCATTTACCTAGAGGAGCGTAGAGAAAAAGCATCGCTAGGGAATTGACTGCTACCATAATTAGGGTATGACCCTGGTTACTGTAGGAAAGATAGCCCCACATCAAGACCATGGCCGTACAGGGAGCAATTCCTAGTAAAATAGCTCCAGCAGTGTAGGAACTAGCTAAACTTACCGTCTGTCCTCGGATAATCTCCGTTTGACTCAACCAAGGCAGAAACAGCCAGCCGAGAAAAAATTGAGCCAGCGCCACCATGGTAAAGGGTTTGATCAGCCAATTAACCACTAAAGTTAAAATAACTGGTTTGGGAGTACGGGCAGCCCGGAGAGCCTGAGAAAAGTCGATCTTAACCATGATCGGATACATCATGAAGAAAAGACAGATGGCGATCGGAATAGAAACGTTATAGACACTCATGGCATCTAAAGTCTGCGCTACGTCCGGAAATGACCGACCGAGGGCAATTCCCGCCAAAATACAGAAAATAACCCAAAGGGTAAGATATTTTTCAAAAACACTAAGGCTACCGCCAGCTTTGGCGGCTTTAGGATTGATTTGATTAGTCATCGCACAAAGGTGGAAAGGGAATAATGGGAGATTGGGCAACCCACCTTTATTATTTCAAAAAAAGTTGATATGTCAAGAGGAAAAGCTAGTTATAAAGCTTTAATATTTCTAAAAATCTTGATTGGTTACTTATTTTCCTCGCAGAAACGAGCGGGGACGAGGGCGGCAAAACGACGATATTCGGATAGATATTCTTCTAGGAGAAGAAATTGAGATAGATTTAGGCTGTAGTAGATCCAACGACCCTCTTGACGACTGCGGACTAAATTGGCTTCTTTTAGCGTTTTTAGGTGAAAAGATAATTTAGATTGGGCGATATCAAGATGGTCGCGCAATTCACAGACGCATAATTCCTGATGTCGCAAAAGTTGCAGAATTTGCAGTCGCAGGGGATCCGAGAGTGCCTGAAAACCAGTATAAATCCGGGTTAACGAGTCGGGAGATGTGGCCAGAGAGTTGAACATTGAGATTGCCCCTAGTGGGAAGGAAATAAGAAAGCGGGAAAATTCAGAATTGCAACAAAACTTTATGTATTTTTGTATCGAATCAGGAAAACCAGCGAATCATCCCCTGTATGATAGACAATGGTTTTGACCAGATTAGCCTTTTAAATCATTGTAAACAGGTTAGGAGACATCATGGAATTATTTGCGGCTCTCAATTTAGAACCCATTTTTCAACTCACCTTCGTGGCGCTAATCATGTTAGCTGGCCCCTTTGTCATTTTCCTACTAGCTTTTCGTGGTGGCGACCTATAAAAACCGCCTCCCCCCCATTGTCAATCGTGCTTTTTTTGACTTCTCTCCTCTTTAGGGAGAGATTTTTTGTCTAAAAGTCAGGAGTCAGGAGATAGGAGTCAGGAGATTGCTTTTATTTATTCTCCCCACTTCCCCACTTCCCCACTTCCCCACTTCCCCACTTCCCAATTCATAATTTATAATTCATAATTCCCACTCCCCCTCTCCTAACAATCGACTGCTAAGATCGAAGATAGCGATCGATCTCTCGCTCCCACGATACCTGATAAAACTATCCATGATCATTAAAAATAACCCCTATTATCGGGCTGTAATCGGCTTTTGGGTCGCTTTCCTTGTGTTTTGGGGTTTTGGGAGTTTCTCACCCCTTCTTGCCCAAGCGAAAGAGCAATCAGCCGATGTGCAATCGATTACCCCCTACCTAAAGCAATTTCAACAAAAAATTACCGAATTTCGCCTCGATAACGGAATAAAATTCATTATCCTAGAAAATCGCGATGCCCCGGTTATTTCCTTTGTCACCTATGCGGATGTGGGAGGTGCCGATGAACCGGACGGGAAAACAGGAGTTGCTCACTTTTTGGAACATTTAGCCTTTAAAGGCACAAAAACCATCGGTACTACCGATTATCTTAGCGAGAAAAAAGTCCTCGATCGCCTTGAAGCTATAGACAAAGAACTACAAGCGGCCAAAAAAGCAGGTAAAAGCGCAGAAGTGGCTAAATTAACGGAAGAATTTCAACAAGCGAAGGCAGAGTCCGAGAAATTCGTCCAACGCAACGAATACGGGCAAATCGTCGAAACTCAGGGGGGAGTCGGTTTAAATGCCACCACTTCCAGCGATGCAACTAGCTATTTTTACAGCTTCCCGTCGAATAAATTGGAATTATGGATGTCTTTGGAATCGGAAAGATTTTTAGAACCGGTGTTCCAACGGGAATTTTACAAAGAAAAAGACGTAATTCTGGAAGAAAGACGGATGCGGACGGATAATAGCCCCTTGGGTCTATTAATCGAAGCTTTTCTCGATCAAGCTTATACTGTCCATCCCTACAAACGTCCCGTTATCGGCTACGATCGAGATATTCGCAATCTGGAACCCTCAGATATCCAAAACTTTTTCGATAAATTTTATGCTGCCAGTAATTTAACCATAGCTATCGCCGGGGATGTGGACTCAGAACAGGTCAAACAGTTAGCTAAGGTTTATTTTGGTCGTTTTCCCGCTAAACCAAAACCCCCACAGGTGACAGTAGTGGAACCGGACCAAACCAAAACAAAGGAAATTACCCTAAAATTAGCCTCGCAGCCTTGGTATTTAGAAGGATACCATCGTCCCGCCCTCAATCATCCCGATCATGCGGTTTACGAGGTTATCGCCACTTTAATGAGTGAAGGAAGAACTTCGCGACTGTATAAAGCTTTAGTGGAGGACAAACAACTTGCCCTCGCTGCCCAGGGATTTAACGGCTTTCCGGGAGATAAATACCCGAATTTGCTGTTATTCTATGCTCTCAGCGCTCCTAATGTCAGCCTGGAGGAAGTAGCGCAGGGTTTGAATTTGGAGTTGGAAAGATTGAAAAATGAACCGGTTTCGGAACAGGAATTAGAACGGGTTAAAAATCAACTACGGGCAGCCCTATTAAGAGGTCTTGATTCTAACATGGGCATGGCGCGATCCTTGATTGAATACGAGGTAAAAACCGGCGATTGGCGTAATTTATTCGCCCAATTAGATGCTTATAATGCTGTCACGGCAGCTGATATTCAACGGGTGGCTAAAGAAACTTTTACCCCCGAAAATCGCACTATTGGCCGAATTTTACCGAAATAGATAGATGGGGAAATGGGGAAAGTGGGGAAAGTGGGGAAAGTGGGGGAATGGGGGAAGTGGGGAAGTGGGGGAATTTCAACTAAAACCCCAACACCCCCCGCAACGCGCACGCAGTGACCACCCCAACACCCCAACACCCTAAAACCCCAACACCCTAAAACCCTAACACCCTAACACCCAAAACCTAAAATAAATATAATCATGAAAAAACGCTTACAATGGCTAGGTTTAATCCTGATCACCCTGATAGGTGTCCTAGCTTTTCGTTCCCCGGCAATTGCCCAAACCCCGCGACATTTTACCGATTTAACTTTTCCTCCACTTCCTGAAGTGACAGTTCCCCAATACGAACGTTATCAACTAGATAATGGTATGGTGGTTTATTTAGTGGAGGATCGGAGCTTACCTTTAGTGAGTGGTACGGCGATGATTCGGACAGGAGGGAGATTAGAATCCGGGGAAAAAGTCGGATTAGCCGATATTACTGGAACCGTGCTGCGTAGTGGTGGCACGGAGAAACATCCTTCTAATGTCTTAAATCAGTTATTAGAACAAAGAGCAGCCCTAGTAGAAACCTCGATCGATCTTAACGCTGGAACTGCTAGTTTTAGCGCTCTTAGTGAAGATTTAGAAGCAGTTTTTAATCTCTTTGCCGAGGTTTTGCGTTCCCCAGCTTTTGAAAGTCAGAGGGTAGAATTAGCCAAAGTTCAGGAAAAAGGCGCGATTGCCCGACGTAATGATGATCCTGATGATATTGCTAGTCGGGAGTTTAAAAAGCTAGTCTATGGTGATAATAGCCCCTACGCTCGTACTGTAGAATATAGCACTTTAGCTAATATTGACCGTCAGGATTTAATCGATTTTTATCGTACCTATGTCCGTCCCGACCAAATAATTTTAGGAATTGTCGGTGATTTTGATTCTCAGTCGATGAAAGCATTAATCAATAAAACTTTTGGCGATTGGAAAAATCCCGCAACTGCCCCTAAAATTGTCACCCCTTCTGCAACCCAAAAAAATCTTCAAGGTGTCTTTGTCGTCAATCAACCCCAATTAACCCAGAGTAGCGTTTTATTAGGTCATCTTGGGGGTCGTTTGGATAGTCCCGACTATCCCGCTTTAACGGTATTAAATGAGATTTTAAGCGGTTTTGGTGGTCGTTTATTTAATGAAGTGCGTTCCCGTCAAGGATTAGCTTATTCTGTCTATGGTGTCTGGAATAGTCGTTATGATTATCCCGGTTTATTTATTGCCGGAGGTCAAACTCGCACCGATGCTACCGTACCTTTTATTAAGGCAATTTTAGGCGAAATCGAGCGCCTTCGCAATCAACCCGTTACTGCCAAAGAATTGGAAGATGCTAAAAATGCTATTCTCAATTCTTTTGTTTTTAAGTTTGAGAAACCTGCTCAAAATTTATCGCGATTGATGACCTATGAATACTATGGTTATCCCCAAGATTTTATCTTCCGTTATCAACAAGCGGTAAAAGGGGTGACAATTGCCGATATTCAACGAGTGGCCCAACAATATCTGCAACCGAATCAAATTGTGACTCTTGTGGTGGGTAATGAACAGGAAATTCAACCTCCCTTATCCAGTTTGGGAACTACGGTTAAAACTGTTGATGTCACCATCACACAAATATAAATAGGGTTTGCTGAATAAATCTAAAAACCTTGTTGGATAGGGTTTTTAGACTTGTTTTCCCTCAAAAAGTGCCGACCTTTGGAGTGATTGGGGGGAAAATTCAGGTACTTTTTCCCTGAAAATTAGGTAATTGACCCCCTGA
>NZ_JAPZRB010000469.1:0-2582 GCF_027531105.1 Microcystis sp. LE18-22.4A | reverse complement strand
ATGCGGTTGATAACGAAAGATTTGCAGAAATAATTAATCAGACTCCCTTTAAATATTTATCTTACCGTACCCCGACCGAATGTTACCAAAATCTCTTGAATCAATCGAAGGGAGTACAATAAAACGGTCGTGTTTTAATCTAAGGAGAAAACGCTCCCCAATCTTCACAGCTTAAAACTAAATAAATCTCAGTTTTGGATAATCTGAGTTTTGGATAAGTCAAAACCCTGAGACTCAATCCGAATCTAAAACTCTGATTAACAGACAAAACTCTCCAAACTGTGAACAATTGCTAAGTAGGTAGGCGTTAAAAGTTGTCAGATGCCCCCCTTATCAAGGGTAGATCCCCCCGCCTATCGGCACCCCCCTTATCAAGGGGGGCAGGGGGGATCAGACCTAAACTCCATTTTTAATTTAATTATAACCAACCACTTAATAACAACTTTTTAGCAAAATCGATCGCTTCCTGAAAAACTGTCACTTGGCCCTCAATTTGGGCAATTTGTACCTCAGTTAATAACTTACCGATAATCGGACTGGGTTTCAGGTGTAAATGGTTAATTAAATCATCGCCCCTTAATAAAGGTCGGGGATGGGCGATAATATTATCGGGATCGAGATAGGAAGTCAACAGAGAAGCGACGATATTTTTGTTAATCCCCATTGATAAAGCAAAAAGGGCAAAGACAGGAAATACTTTTCCCGTATTTAGATAAATAAAATACTGTTCCCGCAGACTCAAATTATCTGGCTCCTTGAGGGGAGGTAAACACTTAATTACCGTGATTACCGTGCGAATTTCCCCACGGGAATACTTGAGATCGATTAACTCTTTTTCCGCTTCTGCCAAAATATCCGATACCAATAGGGCCAATTTTGTCAACTGTAACTGAGAAGGGGAAAAGATAAATTTTTCTGGTAACAAAGATTCTAAAAATCCCGCTGCCGCTTCCACCCCCATAACTCGCTCCATTTTTGCGGGGGTAATCCGACGCAACCAGAGAGATAATAAGCCATCTTCCCAGGCACTTTTTAGCCATTTATTGCCACGGGAATTGAGCAAAAGGTAATTCAACTCGGATTGTACCCTTTCGGCGGCTACACGGTGCAATAAAGGGGCAAGAGAACGAATAGTTGCACGGGTATGGGGTTCGATCTCAAAGTCCAATTGAGCCGCTTGTCGATAGGCTCTTAATAATCTTAGGGGATCATCTTGGAGATTTTCGGGGGAAATCATCCGCAGGGATTGGCAGCCTAAATCTTTTAATCCCCCTAAAGGATCGAAAATTTCTTGGGTGTGGAGATTATAAGCGAGAGCATTAACGGTGAAATCCCGTCTTTTTAGGTCTATTTCTAGAGATTCTCCCTCCTGTTGCGCGAAATCAAGGGTCCCCTGGGGAAAAACGACGCGAGCAATTTGACGAACGGCATCTAAAACCACAAAACCGGCTTTATAATTATGGGCAATAGTTTGGGCAATTTCGATCGCTTTTTCGGGAACCACAAAATCTAGGTCAATATAGTCTTTCTGACGGTTTAATAAAGCGTCTCGCACAGCACCACCGACTAAATAAGCATTTTCTGGCAATTCTTGCTGATTAATCGCAAAAACTTCTTTAACTAAACTATCTAGGTTTTTTTGACAAGACATCGAGAAGATAAATTTACAAAAATATAATTTTTACCGGCCCTATTTGGGGAGAGACTGAGCTAGATTAACGGAAAAGACTTATAGAGTTAAACCTATGTGTATTTGTATTAACTGCTATTTTGTTGATCGCTGTCTCACCTATCATGCCGTAGAAACACAACATCAGGAACGTCATCTCACCGAGACACCGGACTTTGAAGCGAAGAACCCTTCTATTAACGTTAACATTCGCACCAAGGAAGATTATATCGAAATGGAGTGGGATGTGGTGGGTTGCGACAGCTTTTTACGCGAAACTGGTAAATGGTCTAGTTTGCGTCCTGGTGAACCAATTCCCACCTAAAATACCTGAACTTACACCCATACATATCTACTACAAGAGCCAAAAGTTAATCCACAAATATGTCTTGGACAGCCAACGATTCGAGGAATGGGTAATTTAAGAGCGAGGTATTTATGGGTAAAGAAGAGGAACTACTTGAACAATGGCGAGAATTGACCCCAGAAAAGCAACAAAAAGTTTGGCAATTTGTTCAAATACTTAAATCTGAGTCACAAACAACACCAGAAGCTAAATTTATTCCCCAAACACCATTAAGCAAAAAGTTATGGGAAATTCGACAGCGGGCAATTTCGGCTGGATTGCAACTGCTCAATGAAGACGAAATAGAACAAGAACTTGCTGCACGTCGAGGAGGATGCAGTGAGTCATGAAATTGCTGGCACTTACGGTTTAGCGGCGATGGATGCACTTCATGTTGCTGCTGCGCTGCAAATTCAAGCTGATGAACTAATGAGACTTAAACAAATTTCAAGCCCAAACAAAGCCTAAACTGGCTTTGTAAGCGGCAAACACATCCCGATTCTCGGTCAGCCACTCAAAGAAACGGAAAGACATCGCTGTCCGAAAAGCTGCCAAGGCTTCCACAAA
>NZ_JAPZRB010000558.1:0-11180 GCF_027531105.1 Microcystis sp. LE18-22.4A | reverse complement strand
GTCGAGGGAATCAACAATAAACTTAAACTAATAAAACGGAGAGGCTATGGCTTTAGAAACTTTCGGAATTTTTGGGTTAGAAGTATGTTATCTTGGCATCTTGTCTGTTGATTTAGCATAAAGGGTAACGAAGAGCCGCTTTCTAGAGCTTTTGATCGAATAAGTTTTCCGCACTGGCTCCCATTTATCGATAAAATTCTGGCTCTTCTGGTTTCTGTGTGGAATTAATTTCTAGCTTTCTTCAGCCATTCCTAATATTTCTTGATAAAGAATTGGGCTAATTTTTTTACCTTGACTCAAAAACTGCTCTAAAATGGGTTTAACTTCAATAATAATTCCTTTCTTCTTGGCGATTAATAAAAGTCCAATTGTTCCAGTTACGGGCAAATTTCTAGACTGAGCGACTTTTCTTCCTAATTTTTCGTCTATTAAGACTCGATTCGCTTTTAATTCTTCTGCCAAGATAATTGTAGCCGCTTCACCCAAATCTAGTTTAAACTGAATTTGCAATTGTGATAATTGAGCGGGAGATTGAAGGGTAAATACCTCAATCCACTGAGCAGCAGGAACAACCAAAGCAACCCGATGATTTCCTGTGGTGACTTCATTATAAACTTCTTGGGGAATGATAATTTTGCCAAAGAGTTTTTGGAGTAAGTTAAGTTGACCAACTTTAGCTAACTCACTTAAAGGAGTGGTATTAGAGACAATAATCACGGGGGAGAATCTTCTAATAATTGCAGGGTTTCTGTAACCTCTTGTTCTAACTCTTCTCGATTTTGGTCGGGGAAGATGGCAACCCCATATTGACCCATAAGTTCGAGAACTTCTAAACGAGAGATTCCCAATAGCCTGCCAGCTATCCCACTACTAATTTCTCCATATTTTAACAATGTAATGATATATGCTATCTTAGCCTGTTCTTCTGCTTGTGAATGGAGAGATTCCGAGATATTAATAGGCAAATCAAATCGTATTGTTATGGTCATACGTTGGGATTATGCAGAAGTTTTTGGCTCTTTTAACTGCCAGATACTAACATTTTATGCTAAATCCGTTGAGTAACGCACAGAAAGAAGTAATCTTGGATGGAACGCTGCAAATCTTTAGTCAAAAATTTTGAGCGCACTTTACAACACTCCACTACCAAAATTCATCTCTGTTTTCTTCGACTTCTACTACGACGATTAGCTGTATCCTAAGATACCAAATGGATTCTATATAGTAAATATGACTTAGAGGGTTCTTCTTGTACCAAGGTGAAGAATTGTAAAGAGAGATGCTGCGGAGTAGGACACCTGCTAAAACAAAGGGAGGTGGTATTAAGTAAAGACAGCCAACGATTAAGAATGAGGTAAGGCTGATGGCTATTTTAAAAGCACTTGAGTTCGCCGTTTGCTGTTTTACTGACCTACCTAATTTTTTACTCAAATCTTCAACAAGGTAGCAATGAAAGCAACAACCAAACGAGTCAAGAAAACGAAACTTCCCTGGCGAGTTGCCCTCGCTCTCACTCTCACAGGGGCGATAGCAGTTCCCGCAAACGCAGCCGCCTTCAACCCCCTAACAGGCGAACTGATCTTTACTAACGATGCTGACTGGGGTATGGGAACGTTCACCAATCTGAACTACAATCCTAATCCGCCAGACACGAACAACCGACCCCCCGGAAACAACCAACTACAACTAAATCCGGCGCTCGTCACCCAGTTCAACAACATCTGGGTTGCTCTCTCCGGTCGGGGTACTGCCGTCCGCATCGATACTGACCACGTAGATCCCGATGGTGTAGTCTCGCTGGCGGAAAGTGCCGCCGGAAACGGTGCCGTTCTGGGAGAGTATTACACCGCCCCCGATGGGATGGGTAGGGACCCCTCCCGAACGACAGTCGATCTTGATGGTAACGTCTGGGTTACCAACCGGGCTGAGGCATCTGGCGGTCTAGGCTCAGTGGTGAAAATCTCTGCCAATCCAGGTACTGGGGCGACAACTTCAAGCGGGATTTGGAACGGTTCTACCTTTAATGTCTTACCTTGGACGAATACTGGGAGTGCGGACACCAATGGGGGAACCTCAACCGCAGTAGATGATGCACTTCTTCTCTATGTCAGGACTACTGGCACAAATGCCAGGACAGTGGCAATTGATGCCAACAACGATGTTTGGGTCGGCGGTTTCGGTAACAGTCAACATCAATTGTACGATGGAGCAACAGGCGTTCCCATTCCCAGCGGTACCCCAACCCCAAAAAATAGCTTTAACGTTGGAGTAGGAGGTTATGGCGGACTTGTGGATGGCAATGGAGTCCTCTGGTCTGCCAGTTTAAGTGCAAATGCGCTAGTACGGCACGACCCAGCAACAGGCGTAACCCAGGTACTCAATACTCTAAATCGACTAACCTACGGTCTAGGTATCGACGGCAACGGCAATATCTGGATGAGTAACTGGACGGATAATTCCATCCAACGGATTAATGGACTCACTGGTGCGGTGGAACTGACAATTCCTACCCCTTCCACCTGCAATCGCGGGGTAGCAGTCACGCCCGACAACAATATTTGGGTAGCTGGCACTTGTAGTAATACCGTGACGCGACTTGCCAACGACGGCACTATCTTAAACACAATTGGTGTTGGGGCCACACCAACAGGCTTGTCCGTTGATTCTAATGGTAAAGTTTGGGTCACTAACTTCAGCTCGAATAGTGTGATGCGAATTAACCCGTTGACAAACGCGGTTGATCTGACCATCGATCTCGGTCCAGGTGCGACTCCTTATAACTACAGTGACATGACTGGTTCCGTATCTGGTGGTGTCACCAATCCGTCTGGCTTCTGGCGATCGGTGACGGATAGCGGTATCACCGGACAGGAATGGCTGAAAATTTTCTGGAATACGGAGGCAGCCGCTTACCTACCAGCAGGTGCGGAAATTATCCTTGAAGCTCGTGCCTCTAACGATCCAGTCGCACTCATATCCCTGCCTTACACAACTTATAATAGCGGCGATGCCCTTAGCTTGTTAGGTCGTTACCTTGATGTCAAGGCAACCCTCAAACGCGGCGGGACGGTTGGCAGCGAAAGTCCGGTACTGTCGAATATTCGTATTCTCGGCCGTACCACAGAACAAGTACCAGAACCTTCTCCGTTCTTTGGTTTATTAGGATTCGGTTTATTTGGTTTCGGAGCATTCTGCAAACGCAAATTAAACCAGAAATAACAATAAGCTAAGAAGCATGGCGTTGCTGAATCAAGGTATGAATGCCAACTGTGCATCGTATCCAAAAGTTAGTTTGGGTCTAGGTTTTAAAAATCCCACAAGAAGAAGATTCATAGCTCAAATCAGCAACGCCCCTTGACCTTGTTAAGGGTTGGTAGCGACAATTGGCGATGCCTCTGGGTATCCTGGTTCGACTGACTCTCAGGCTAGAAATATCTATTGAGGGAACAACCTTTTTGTCTTAGCCTTAATTGAAGGCCATCATATTTTCAGGCTTGGCGGTGCCAACTTTGGCATCGGGACTGACTACTGACGACCGACTCCTGACTCCGCCAGAGATTAACTTGCTTGGGAAGAGACAAAACCCGATAATTCGCGAAAACGGATCTCATCGCGGTGGGGATCAGAGCGACTAACTTGTACTTGAAAGCGATCGCCTAAAGATACCGATCGCTCAAAACGATGGGGTAATTCTAACCCCAATTCCTCCAATAAAATCAAGCCTAAATTTTCCTCTTCCCGCAGCCAGCGCAACACCAAAGCTTGCCAGACTTGATCTCCCTGTCGTCGCAAAAATTCCAAACTCCAATAACGATTAGTTTGTCGTTCCACCGAGGTGGCTTCTTGGGCCGAACTAGCGACACTATAGAGAATTTCCTGCATTCTATCCCGGGTAAAAGGCAGTTGATCGCCCCGGAGATGGGCTTTTAGTTGAAAATGGGTCAAAAGGTCAGTATAACGGCGAATTGGCGAAGTTACTTGGGAATAGGTATTCAATCCCAGACTAGCATGACGGTTAGGAATCGTCGTCATCTCACTGCGCGGCATACAGCGACGCAAGGCACAGGAACGCACCGGGCCCGCAGGTAGTAAAATTAACTCCTCATCGGGGGGTAATTCCGGTTGTGGTTGTCCACGGAAAGGCACGGGGATCTCGTGTTCCTGACAGTAGCGACCGGCGATTTCTCCAGCTAAAATCATCATTTCCGCCACTAATTGCCGAGATGGGGAAACTTCCTGCAATTCTACGATAATTTCGTCGTTATCCTTCACCTTAATGGATGATTCTGGCATTTGGATGTTAATCGATCCCTGAGATTTGCGCCATGCGTGGCGTTGTTTTGCCCAACGGTTGAGAATCCTTACTTCCGGTTCATGCTGCAGATCCAGATGTAACATTTCGTCCACATCTTCGTAGGTGAGGCGATAGGTAGGTTTAATTGTACTAGGATGGATCCGATAATCGGCGATCGCCCCCGTTTCATCGAGGATTACCCCAAAACTCAATGCGGGACAAAGTTTACCCTGTACCAAACTCATTGGACCGGCGGCCAACTCTAGGGGAAACATGGGAACCATTCCCGTGGGAAGATAGAGACTGGTACTGCGACGACGCGCTTCTAGGTCTAATTCATCATCGGGAAGCACTAAACGGCTAGGATCGGCAATATGGATCCAGAGACGATGACCACCATCCGCGAGCATTTCCACCGATAATCCGTCATCGATTTCCTCGGTACTTTCATCGTCGATGGTATAAATTTTTTGGTGGGTTAAATCGAGACGATTGTTGACATCCACATCCGCAGGGGGATTGAGTAAATTAAGACGCGCCACATCAAGTACCTTTTTCGAGAATTGAACGGGGTAGGAACTGCGTCGCAGGAAAAGGTTTTCGTGACTACTCCACCATTTCAAATCGACTAACAATTCAAAAGCGGCCTCGGGGGTTTGGGAACGGCCCAGCAGCGAGAGTATGTCCATGGCTGCTGGATATTTTTGTTCGGGTTGGAGGATAAATTTTTCTAGAGATTCCAGACGAATTCGATCGCTTTCTGACCATTCTACCGTTTCACCGGCCAAGGACTGTTGGAGACGTTGGAGAAATTGGCTTTTTTCCCGTTGACGCTGTTGTTCCACCTCTAGCTGGTGTTTGATTTCCTCTACCTGATTTTCCGATCGGGCCTCGTAACCATCCCCTTTATTTTTAAAATAAACTTTATCATCACTCAAGAGACAATGGGCCGCATAGCAAAACTGCGGACCGCGATCGGAAAAGAGAATCTCGGCCATGGTTTCGGGAGTGACTAACTGATTTTCCCCGGCTAATAATTCCCAGGCCACTTCTAAACCACTAGCATCTAGATAGGGTTGGACTTCCCGCAGAAAATTGCCAATCTCTTTATAGTTGGATGGACCTGCTTTGATAATGTAATCGAAGCGTTGGGGACGCAGTTTATGCGGGTTTCCCCCCTGATCGATGACGATCCAATCTTTTTTACCTTCTGGGCGATCGATCACCCCTAAGCGCCTTTCTCCTTGGACGCGAAATTCTACCAGCGTTCCCTTTTCCACTGCTTCCCCTTACTGCCTATCTATTTTGTCTATTTTCTATCATCCTCGATCGATTACTCGATCGGCAAGAGCAATCATCAATCCCCACCCACTAGATAGGTATAACGTCGCAAACTGCGTTCATAATCCTGTAGTAGTAATTGGGATTCTTCCACAGTCATGCGATTTTCCTGCAAAGCTTGTTCACAACGAAGACGAATTTTTTCTAACAGGTCTTCTGCGGAATACTGCACATAACCTAATACTTCCGTGATCGTATCTCCTTTGACTAGATACTCGATATCGTACCCCTTGGGACTCATCTGAATATGTACCACGTTAGTATCGCCAAAAAGATTATGTAAATTGCCCATAATCTCTTGATAAGCACCCACCAGAAACATTCCTAGATAATAAGGTTCTGGAGAATGTTTACCGTTTTTGTACTCCAACGGATGCAATTCTAAAACTGATTTTACGTCCCCGCGCAAATCGATAAACTGGGCAATTTTCCCGTCACTATCACAGGTTAAATCGGCGAGAATCCCTCTTTGGGTAGGTTCTCGATCAAGACGATGGATCGGCATAATTGGAAATAGTTGATCGATCGCCCAACTATCGGGAACTGACTGAAAAACCGAGAGATTGGCATAATAAATTGAGGCCATAATTTGCTCTAAGTCTTCCAAGTCATCGGGAACATAATCCTGTTGTCGGGCCACTTGCAGAATTTTGTGACAACAAGCCCAGTACAATTGTTCGGCTCTAGCTCGTTCCTTGAGACTGAGATAACCGAAATTAAACAGACTAATCGCCTCCTCTTTGAACTGTCCCGCATCGTGATAAGCTTCCTGATAATTGCGCTCATCGATACCCGTGTAGGTTTCCCAGAGATTACGGAGGATGAGGTGTTCTTTCCCATTGCAGGGATCGGGAGGGTTTTGGGGAACCTCACTACTTCCCAAGATATCAAAGACTAACACCGATTGATGAGAAGCGATCGCCCGGCCACTTTCACTGATGAGAATTGGGGGTGAAATCTGGGCATCTTCACAAGCTTCCTTGACCTCGGCCACGATATCATTGGCATAATTCTGCATATTGTAGTTTTTTGAGGCGTAGAAGTTAGTTTTTGAGCCATCGTAATCGACCCCTAAACCACCCCCCACATCGAGATAGGTCATATTTGCTCCTAATTTCGCTAATTCCACATAAATCTGACTAGCTTCGCGAATGGCATCCTTAATGACGCTAATAGCGGAGATTTGCGACCCGATATGATAGTGCAGCAGTTGCAGACAATCTAACATCCCCGCTTGTTCTAATTCCGTCACCACCGTTAAGATTTCCGGGACGGTTAAACCGAATTTTGCCCGGTCTCCCGTGGAACATCCCCAACGGCCCACCCCTTTTGTCCCCAGTTTCGCACGCACTCCCAAATGAGGGGCAATTCCTAACTGACGACTGACGCGCAGGGTTAAATATAATTCTTCCAATTGTTCGATGACAATCAAAGGCCGATGACCGAGACGAGTGGTCAACAGGGCAGTTTCCAGGTATTCTTTGTCCTTATAGCCGTTACAAATTAGCAGTGGTTGTGTTTTGTCATTTTTGCCGTTTAAGGCTGGTTCTAGGGTAGCTAAAGCAATCATTAGCTCTGGTTTTGAACCAGCCTCCAACCCAAATTGATAGGGTTTACCAAAACGCACTAAAGACTCGACGATGTGACGGTGTTGATTGCACTTGATCGGATAGACACCGCGATAGACATTGGGATAATTATAACGGGCGATCGCTCGGTTAAAACAGGCATTCAGGCGCTCGATCCGGTCTTCTAAAATATCACTAAACCGAATTAGCAAAGGTAAACCGATATTCCGCCGCTTAATCGCCGAAACTAACTCGTATAAGTCCAAAGAACCGCCCCTTTCTCCCTGGGGCGAGACGGTAATATTTCCCGCGGCATTAATCGAGAAATAGGGTTCTCCCCAGCCTTGGATGCGATAGAGATTTTCGCTATCTTCGATCGACCAATGTTTAACGGGGGCAACTTTTTCGAGGTTGTTACCGTCAGAAGGGGTCAGATCCACTGGAGATAATTGCTTTTCTTGTTTCTTAAGTTGAGTTTTACCCGCCATTGTCTATCGATCGCTCCGTGTGAGACTCCGATCTTCTATCTTAAGTCAGACTTCCTGTCCGCGACCAAGATTCCGATCGTGATAGAATTTACTAGCCGTTAGGAGGCAGGATTCAGGAGTCAGGAGACAGGAGACAGGAGATAGGAGATTATTTGTATTTTCTCCCCATCCCCCATCACCCTAGGGTTGATTCATAGTAGGGTTGATTCATGAATCAACCCTACCCATCACCCCGTTCCCCTGTTCCCTTCTCCCCAAAATTTTATAGTGAACCGCTTATGAAATTATTAGACTCAAAAGGACGTTTATTCGGTAAATTTAGCTTGCTTGATATTGGAGCGGCCTTAGTAATTTTATTGACAATTATCGGGATTTTTGTTGTCCCGGGGACGAGTGGTAAAAGTACGATCGCTCAAGTTACCAAAGAACCCATAGAAGTGGATGTTATTGTCCGGGGTTTAAGTGTTCTCAATCCCAATGCTTTGATTAATCAATTCAATACCGAGAAGAAAACTAATATTGTTATTCGTAATCAACCGGCTGGTCAAGTGGATATAAAAAATGTTAAACCTTTATCGAGAAATGTCTTAGTTCCGCAGCCGGATGGTAGCGTGAAAGTCCTACCCGATCCTCGCACAGAAAACTATTCTCAAGATATGATTATGACTCTCAGTGGTCAAGCGGAAGTTACAGATACTGGTGCGGTTGTTGGCGGTCAAAAGGTGAAAATTGGCACTTTAATCGAGTTAGAAGGAGATAATTATAATTTTAACACCAGTGTTATCGATGTCCGTTTACCAAAAAGGTCTTAATCATTGATCAGTGAGCAGTGAAAAGACAGCAGGAAACTTCCATGTAACACTGCTCACTTGAAAACTCAAATCTGATAACTGATAACTGATAACTGATAAGAGGATTAACTGCTATTTATACACCGCCTTTAGCTCGTTTGATCGAGCAGTTACAAAAATTACCCGGGGTGGGACCCAAAAGCGCCCAACGTCTGGCCCTGTATATTCTCAAACGACCGGAACAAGATGCGATCGAATTGGCCCAGGCGATCGTGGCAGCCAAAAAACAAGTAGGATTATGTCAGGTTTGTTTTCATCTTTCGGCCGAACCGATCTGCGAAATTTGCCGCAATCCTAACCGGGAAACGGGGACTATCTGTGTGGTAGCTGACTCCAGAGATGTGATTGCTTTGGAGAAAACTAGGGAATATTCGGGCAAATATCACGTTTTGGGCGGTGTTATCTCGCCTATGGATGGCATTGGACCGGATCAATTAAATATACAGTCTTTAGTCACCAGAGTCAGCCAGAAAAAAATTCAGGAAGTTATCTTAGCTATCAGTCCCAGTGTCGAGGGAGAAACCACGACTTTGTATATCGGGGGTTTACTGAAACCCTTCACTAAAGTTACCCGTATCGCTTTTGGGTTGCCCATGGGCGGCGATCTGGAATACGCTGATGAAGTAACCCTAGCGAGAGCTTTAGAAGGTCGTCGGGAATTGTAAAATCTCGCCAAGGTTGGGATTAAGTAGGGTTTGCTGAATAAATGTGAAATGTAGGCAAGGTAAGGGTTTTGTGGCTTTTCTCGTGAAACAGGTGCAAGATTTTGAAAGAATCGTGCTTCAACACCTTGCGTCTTCATCGGCCCGTGTCCTGTAGGGGACTTCCAAAAAATAAACTATTCATGCTCAAGAATAATAATCATTCTCGGAGTGTAGGAGGTAGGGGTCGATGGTTGCCTCCTCCTTCCAATTTTGTAGTAGAATTAATCCTGTACATTATTAATCAAGTTTTTCTTTGTAAGTGTATATGGAATTAACTGATTCCCTCAAGAAATTGCTCAGTGAAACTGCACTTCAATTAAAAGGTGCAGCTAAAAGAAGATTCATGGCCCAAACAGTCTTAGAATTAGGCTATGGGGGACAAACCCTTGCTGCACAGGAGTTAGGCTGGAATCGAACTACTATTCGTAAAGGAATTAAAGAACTAAAAAGAGGTATTATTTGTGTTGATAATCATTCAGCTAAGGGGCGGAAAAAAGCAGAAGAACATTTACCTTTTCTCTTGGAAAACATCAAAAGTTTAGTGGATTCTCAAAGCCAAACTGACCCAAGTTTTAAAAGCCAAAGGCTTTATGTGAGACTGAGTGCGGCCGAAGTCCGAAAGCAATTAATCTCTAAATATGGGTACAGTGATGAGGATTTACCGAGCGAGGAAACTATTCGGGTTAAATTAAATAACTTAGGTTATCGTCTGAAAAGAGTCGCTAAAGTTTTACCTCAAAAAAAATTCCAGAAACCGAGGCAATCTTTGAGGAATTAGCTAACATTAATCGGGAAGCGGATGAAGACCCTACGATGTTACGTCTTAGTTTGGATGCCAAAGCCCGTGTTAATATTGGACTATTTGATCGAGGAGGTAAGAATAGAATAACTGTCGAAACAAACGATCATGATTTTAATCCGAAAACAACCCTAACCCCTTACGGAATATTTATTCCAGAATTTGATGAGTTGTTTTTGTATTTCACTGCCTCCACAGTCACCAGTGACTTTATTGTTGATATATTAGAAGATTTCTGGGAGTCGGAAAAATCTCGTTTTGAGAAAATTAAAACTTTGATAATTAATCAAGATAATGGCCCAGAAAATAATTCGAGACGAACTCAGTTCATGAAACGTATAGTTGAGTTTTCCCAAAAATATCAAGTTAATATACGTTTAGCTTACTATCCCCCTTACCATAGTAAATATAATCCTATTGAACGAACCTGGGCTGTGTTAGAAAACCATTGGAATGGGAGTATTTTAGATGAAATCGAAACGGCTTTGAAATTCGCCCAAACTATGACTTGGAAAGGAAAACACCCGATTGTTAAGTTGATTACTGAAACTTATGAAAAAGGAGTAAAGCTTACTAAAAAAGCCAGGGAAAAAATCGAAGAAAAAATCGAACGTCTCACAGAATCAACGAATCAAGACTTTCCCGATTTGGGACAATGGTTTATTGATATCTATTATGATAAGACCTAGTTTGTAGTTAACTAAGATGGTTAGCTAAAAACTGTCTTTGATTCTTTAACTTGTCCTTGTTATACTCGAAAAAGCTCGGAAGTATAAGAGTTTGTGCTGCCTATTTTTTCGGAAAAATAGGTTGTAATGGGAGACTCTTTGTTTTCCTAGACAAAAATAATTACTTTTTCAAAAAAACACTTTTCTATTTTTTTGTTGGGTATTTTATTCTCTGGAAGTCCCTAGGGGCGAAGCATTCGGGCAATAACCTATCGGTGAAACGTAGATTTTCTATCCGAATGCTTCGCCCGTACTTTTTGCCGCAAACCCTAAGTAGGGCTTGCTGAATAAATCTAAAAACCTTGTTGGATAAGACTTTTGGACTTTTTTCCCCTCAAAAAGTACCAGATATGGGAGTGATCAGGGGTAAATTCAGGGACTTTTTCCCTGAAAATTAGGTAATTGAC
>NZ_JAPZRB010000230.1:0-11437 GCF_027531105.1 Microcystis sp. LE18-22.4A | reverse complement strand
GTTTGTTCTTGTGGGTGTGTCTTGGATAGAGACGAAAACGCCGCTATAAACATTCTCGCACGGGCAAATACTGTCGGGCGGACAGAAATTCAAGCCCTCGGACAGACTACCCACTGTCTATTAAGTGAAAGCTTAGTAGATAAGGTAACTGGATGAACAGGGAATCCCCAAGCGCTTAGTGCCATGGGAGCGTCAATATCCTATCTCGATCCGCTTCCCCTTGGCTGAGGGGAATTTTTAGAATCTCTTTTGATTTGGCGACCGATCCCCTTGTTAATCTAATACGATAAAAAGACTCTCTTTGGCCAAAAGCTCGATTTTTGGCCAGCAAATCGGAATTATGGGGGCAAAGTTCCTAAAAACCTGTCCTTGATTCCCGCAATCCCTGTACCCTATCACTACCAGAACATGATTTTATCTTTCTTGGAGACAAATAAAATTTCTGACGATAATACACCTTGGTGGCTGAAAATTACCTCCCTTTCCCCCCACTGTATTTACTATTTTGGTCCCTTTGCTTCTTTTGAGGAAGCACAACAGCATCAGGGGGGTTATCTACAAGATATAGAGTCCGAAGGAGCGCAAGGAATCAGTCTTTCGATCGAGCGGAGTAATCCCCGTTATTTGACCGTTTTTGACGATGGAAGTCAGGATCTAGCTAAAACTTTTGCTTCCCATGCTCGAACCTTTTCTCGCTTTATTTCTTAAGTCTCCCTGTCCTCTTTGTCAACGGCAGAGCGAGCGAGAGCTTTGCCGTGATTGTGGGCGACAATTACAGGCCTATCGTCAGAATAACCCGCTTTTTCTCTGGCATGGTTCTATTCCCCTGTTTATCTGGGGACGCTATGAAGGTAAATTAAAACAGGCGATCGCTAAAATGAAATATGATCGCCATCCCGCTCTCGGCTCTTTGCTAGGCAGTTGCATGGGGGAAACTTGGCTGCTTCGTCCTCCCCTCACCGATAAACGTTTGACGGTGATTCCTATCCCTCTCCACCCAGAAAGATTAAGGGAAAGGGGTTTTAATCAAGCAGAAGTCATTGGCGAGGGTTTTTGTCGTTTAACCGGTTATCCTCTGGCTAGTCGCGGATTAATTCGGATTAAGAACACGGCAGCTTTATTTAGTCTGGCAGCCGAGGAAAGAAAAAAGACGATGCAAGCGGCTTTTCAACTGGGGAAAAATTTACCGAAATCAGTGCCGATTCTCTTAATTGATGATATTTATACCACGGGAACCACGATTGAGGAGGCTGTGCAGGTTTTACAAACAGAGGGGTATCGGGTAGTCGGCGCGATCGCTCTTGCCAGTTCCAAAATTAGCTAAAATGCCCAGACGGAATCGGTCTAGGCATTTTAGGATTTTAAATTAAGTCCGTTTGATCTTGTCGTATTGACTGATGAAAATCAAACCGATAGTAGCAGGGATCAGGACGATAGCCGCACCTAAAACAAGGCTCCAGAGAAAGTTAGCTAAAGAGGGTGTCATGATAGATAAATCCTTTGTCATATTTTCAAAGACTTAGTTTTTTATCTTATCACCTTGGGCGAGAAGACCTCCACTTCCACGACCAGATAGATGCGATCGCAGGTTTTATATGTCTTCAATCCCTCAAGATAAAGTCTCCCTTGACTTCTCAAGGGGATAGGGATGTTTGACAATAGGTGATAGTTACAAAACTTTAAACTAGATTGGCAAAGATTTTTATGGCTACTGACGATCGCAAACGGCGCATTCTCGATCATCTCTCCAGAAGTACCAGTGGTGCTGACTATATTCCCAAAAAACCGCTGCCAATTGTGGAAACTCCTCCGGTGGCAGCGGAACCCGTGGCAGCGCCGCCGCCAGTAACTCCTTCACCGGAATTAACTGCTAAAGAGCGCAAAAGAAAGATAATGTCCCATCTTTCCATGAGTAGCGAAGATTTTGGCGAAATTACTAGCACTACCCCCCAAGAAAAGCGCAAACGCCAAATTAATGACCATCTGCGCCAAAGCCAAGGATAAATAGGGTCTGCTGAAAAAGTTTGTTGGTGGGGGCAGGGTGTGGGGTGTGGGGTGTGGGGTGTAGGGTTTTACCGATTTTGAGGTAGTCAGTTACCTAATTTTCAGGGAAAAAGTACCTGAAATTTCCCTCCCCAATCACTCCAATCGCTGGCACTTTTTGATTTCAAAAAAGCCTAAAGATATTATCCAACAAGGTTTTTAGATTTATTCAGCAAACCCTAAATAGTAAGGAGTGAGAATTTGCAACTAGGCATCTTCTAGACTGTTCTCACTCCCTCATTTTCTGCTGTCGATGGGAATAATGACAGTTGTTGCAAATCAGTTCCTCGCTCTGGCAACAAGGGAATGTTAAAGTTAGTAATGATCGCTTCGGTGATCGGATGACGCAATTTTTCTGTGGAACCAACATGATAAAAATGCTGTTTAGTATAGATATAAAACTTATCAGCACTCCAATTTTTTTTAATTAAAGGATTGCTTCTAAACTGATTACTGTGCCAAGTGGACAAAATAAACCGACAAGAAATATCCTTTAAAATAGTCACCAAACAATCTTCATCCTCTTCAGACCAAGAGTTAAAATAATCGACGTGTCTCCCTAAATAAGGAGGATCGAGATAGATCAAGTCTGTTTTTTGCCAATCAGATAAAGTCTCTCGAAAGTCAGCAACTTGAAAATTATAATCAGTTTTAATAAGAATATTTTCTAGGGCAATAACTTGATTGACTATTTTGGTAATATATGCTTGAGAAAATCGTTCTGATTTATGACAGTAAGGTACGTTAAACTGTCCCTTACGATTGAATCTCATCACGCCATTAAAACAGGAGCGATTGAGAAATAAAAAATCTAGAGAATTAGGAGATTGATTAAATCTTTCTCGTACTTGATAATAATAACTTTCTCCCTGCTCCTTAAGAAATTGACCATTTTCTTGCAAAAAAAGCTTAACAGTTTTACTGGTAATAACTTGATTTTTGAGATTATTATAAAACTGGATAATATGGGTATTTGTGTCCGCAAGTAAAGCCTTTTTGGGATTAATATTAAAAGCCACCACTCCCGATCCAGAAAAGGGTTCTATCCAACGCCCAAAGCTCAGATCAGACACAATATTTTTAACATCTTTTACCAATTTAGTTTTAATTCCTTGACACTTAATCGGTGGTACAAGTGGCGTTAACTTCACTAAACACTCTCCTCATTAACAGTAATTTCTATCCACAGCCAACTTAGCTCCTGTTGGCTCGTGAATAAAGGTCAAATTAGGGTAAAAATTTTGTTGAGATACTAACTCTATCTTGGGTGCATCTCATTTTTGCCCTCTCAAAAATTAATTATGCAAGAACTCTATAGTAGGGTTGATTCATGAATCAACCCTACCCAAACCCCCCGTTGGGTGCGTGGCGCAGCCACTGAGCGTGTCGAAGTGCCGCCCCCAAACCTCGGAGCGCATTAGTTTTTCGGTGGGATGCTTACAGGTAGCTGCTGATATATCTGTAATAATTTAAGGGTCACTGATAATTGCTGATTGTTGGTATTTCTGCATAAGTGAGATACACCCCTCTATCTTTAATTGGTTACATCTAGCAAAATTATCAAATATGGGAAAAAGAAGCAATTCTAGGATTTTAGAGATGATTTTCGTATCAATAGATATAGTATATACTTTTTTATGTATATCGATAAAACCCTTAATAATCCATTCACCTTCATTAGTTGACACAGTTTGAGCAAAGGAAGAAGTTTGATGTTGTAAAAGTTGCAAAAAATGTTCTGGAGTCATAAATCTCTCAGATAATCAGTGGCTTTTGATAAGCTGTTCAGTCTCTAAATTTCCGAGCAGATCGAGAAAAGGCAAGGGTTTCAACACCGTTCACCCACGATTTAAATTGCGAACAGCTTATACACTGTGTAGTTTACACGCTCTAGAGTAAAGAATAGTAAAAACTTCTACTGTTAAATCTTGACCATCGAGATAGTCCTTCTCTAATCCAGCTTATCCCAGAAACCATGAGACTCTTGCTAGAACAAATGAACTAAAAAAATCTCTCGTCACCATTCTTGTCAGAATTATGAGAATTACGTTACATTTAGTTAAGATTTAATTGGCTGCGGGGATTAATCTCGAAAAAATAACGTAAAATCCTTGACAAAAACAGCTAAATGAGTTAAGCAAAAATCTTTATCCTAGAACCACTAAACAAACATGAAACTATCCTGGAAAACGATTTTACTGTGGACATTGCCCGCCCTTGTGGTCGGTTTTTTCCTCTGGCAAGGCACTTTTGCCACGGCCACCAGTAATATCGGCAATAACACCGCCACTACCCGCATGACCTACGGACGCTTTCTAGAATACCTAGACAGTGGTAGGGTTGTCAGCGTCGATCTCTACGAAGGTGGCAGAACCGCGATCGTACAGGCCCTAGATCCGGAACTAGAAAACCGAGTACAACGCCTACGGGTCGATTTACCGGCCAATTCCCCGGATTTGATCGCCCGTTTACGCGATTCTAAAATTAGTTTCGATGCTCACCCGATGCGGAATGACGGCGCTTGGTGGGGATTCCTCGGTAATCTACTTTTCCCCTTTTTGCTGATTGCCGCTCTCTTTTTCCTGTTCCGCCGTTCTAATAATATCCCAGGCGGTCCGGGTCAAGCGATGAGTTTTGGTAAATCAAAAGCTCGTTTCCAGATGGAAGCAAAAACCGGTATCACTTTTGATGATGTGGCAGGAATTGACGAAGCGAAGGAAGAATTACAGGAAGTCGTCACTTTCCTCAAACAACCGGAGAAATTTACCGCCGTCGGTGCCAAAATCCCCAAAGGAGTCCTGTTAGTTGGCCCTCCGGGTACGGGTAAAACCCTTTTAGCCAAAGCGATCGCCGGTGAAGCGGGTGTACCTTTCTTCAGCATTTCCGGTTCGGAATTTGTGGAAATGTTTGTCGGTGTCGGTGCTTCTCGCGTGCGCGACTTGTTCAAAAAAGCCAAGGAAAATGCTCCCTGTTTAATCTTTATCGATGAAATTGACGCAGTAGGTCGTCAACGGGGTGCCGGTATCGGTGGTGGTAACGATGAACGGGAACAAACCCTAAACCAATTATTGACAGAAATGGACGGTTTCGAGGGGAATACGGGAATTATCATCATTGCCGCCACTAACCGCCCCGATGTTCTCGATTCCGCTCTCATGCGTCCGGGCCGTTTTGATCGCCAAGTAACCGTGGATGCGCCCGATTTTAAAGGTCGTTTAGAGATTTTAGACGTTCACGCCCGCAATAAAAAGCTGGCTAACGACGTTTCCATCGAAGCGATCGCCCGTCGCACTCCAGGGTTCAGTGGAGCAGATTTAGCCAATTTACTGAACGAAGCGGCAATTTTAACCGCTCGTCGTCGTAAAGATGCCATTACCCTCCTAGAGATAGATGACGCGGTAGATCGCGTTATCGCGGGTATGGAAGGTACTCCTTTAGTCGATAGCAAGAGCAAGCGCTTAATCGCTTACCATGAAGTGGGTCATGCGATCGTGGGTACGCTCTTAAAAGATCACGATCCCGTCCAGAAAGTGACTCTGATTCCCCGGGGCCAGGCCCAGGGTTTAACTTGGTTCACTCCCAACGAAGAACAGGGTTTAACCACGAAAGCGCAGTTAATGGCCCGGATTTCCGGTGCTTTAGGTGGTCGGGCGGCTGAGGAAGAAATCTTCGGCTATGATGAGGTGACTACCGGTGCTGGTGGCGATTTACAGCAAGTTTCTGATATGGCCCGCCAGATGGTGACTCGTTTCGGGATGAGCGATTTGGGTCCTTTGTCCCTAGAAAGTCAAGGGGGTGAAGTGTTCCTCGGTGGCGGTTTGATGACTCGTTCCGAGTATTCTGAGAAGGTCGCTACTCGCATCGATGATCAGGTGCGATCGATCGTGGAACACTGCCATGAAATTTCTCGACAAATTGTCCGCGATCATCGCGAAGTGATCGATCGAGTGGTGGACCTGCTGATCGAAAAAGAAACGATCAATGGGGAAGAATTCCGGCAGATTGTGGCTGAATACGCCTACGTTCCCGAAAAAGAACAGTTTGTACCACAGTTATAGGTTGATTTCAATCTATAGGCGATCGGGTGGGTTAAAGCTCACCCGATTTTTTTATCCCAGTTAGGGTTTGCTGAATAAATGTGAAATGTAGGCAAGGTAAGAGTTTTGTGGCTTTTTTCGCGAAACAGGTGCAAGATTTTGAGAGAATCGTCGTTCAAAACCTTGCGTCTTCATCGGCCCGCGTCCTGTAGGGGCGAAGCATTCGGACAATCACCTATCGGTGAAACCGTAGATTTTCTAACCGAATGCTTCGCCCGTACTTTTTGCCGCAAACCCCAGTTAAGGGTTCAAAAGCTGCAAAAATAAGGATTAAATGGCATAAAATCTGTAAATAGACCATTTAATTGATTAATGCTCATTTTTAATTCTCCTGACTACTGGCTACTGACTCCTAACCCTAACAACGATTTTTGATTTCTGCAAGAGGTCTATTTATTCAGCCAGCCCTAAATAAAAATAATCTCCTGACTCCTGATTACTGATTACTGATTACTGATTACTGATTACTGAATTGGTCTGCCCCGGTAACGAAATATCTGCATTGTTATTATCTTCGGTTTCGAGGACGATCTCGAATTCTTCTACAACGGAATCAAGGAAGGGATTAGCTGCGGGATTTAAGAGAGGAGTTTCGGGGGTGGGGTTAGAGATAGCGAGAATTTTTTGTAATTTTGAGCGAGTTTTCTGGATTTCTACCTCTAACAATCCCGTGAGCGTTTTGCCAGTTTTCACTAAAAGAAAAGCTTGGTCACTGCAAGGGGTTAAGATCAGATGACCCTGGGGACTGCGAATAGCAATTTGTTCCAGATCAGACCAGCTTAATTCCTCTTTTGTGTTATTGGCAAGATAGAGCATTGTTCCGGCTAAGATTAAAGCACTATTGTGTTCCATGCCGATGGAATCAGTCAAAGGTTGACCCTGGGGAGAAACAAGCATGATCCCCTCAATAGCGAGCGGTTTTTCGGCTAATTCTTGCAGGATTTTGGCAATTTCTACCTTATAATTTGGTTCCCTAGGTAAGGTATTTTTAGAGTTATCATAGTTATTATCGGTGGGATGTGGTCGTTGTCGTTCTTTGGTTTCTTTCGAGGAGATAAACCATTGTAGAGGTTTTTCTTCCCGCAGTTGCCGTTGGCTAAACAGACGAATATCTTTAGAAAGTTTAATCCCTAATTCAAAGGCATTTGCCTGATAATTGTCGGCTAAAATTACGGGGTCAAGGGAGATTTTAGCCTCATCTCTGAAAATACGTTTTAGGGGGCCTGCTTCTAGACAGGCAAGGATTTTAAACAGTTGTTTCGAGTCGAGTAGTTCCTGTAAATAATAACAATGAAAGTAGGGGATGTCCCCACGACCAAATTCATCCTTACCATCGTTAATTAACCAACCAAAGAGGGTGTTATGGGAGTCAATTTGATAGATATAGACTCCTTTAAATTTCCTGTCTGGAGGATTATAGGTGTCCCATAACTGAGAGACTATATGTTGATAAAAAAACTGTTGAATCCCTAGGGGGACATTGACACTAGCGATATATTTAAATCCCAGTTGTGAGAAACTGCTATAAATCAGTTGTTCAACGAGCAAGGACATGATCTGTAACCTTTAAGCACTTTTGTGGGCTATTATAAATAATTTTCACACAATTGTGTCTTGTTTCTAGTTTTTGGGGAGATATTTGACGGCATTTCTCCTCAAGATGAACTGTCACCTAATTTGGTGCCGACTCCCCAAAACGAGAACTTCACACCTCACCATTAAGATGACTGTTATAAGGCAGTCAGCAGATTTTTGAGAGATTTTTTTACTAATCTTGCTGTAAATGGATCGGATATAGTGCTGGTCATTTAGGAAAAGTTTACCAGTTGTTGATCGATTTGAGACAATAACCAAGATAGGGAGTCTAAAGCTTGATTTGCTTGCAGTGTGCCTTGCTGGGAATCAATTAAAACTGTTGAGTAAAAAAACCGGTGATTAACTTTTTGCTCTCGCAGTTTTTGCTCTAATTCTTTGACTTTTAATTGTAGGTTTTGCCAGCATTTTTGGTCAGAGACAACTAGATCGCATTTGCTGATAATAATGCCTAAATTAAACCTAGTTTTATTATGGTTAATTATCTCGATCAAGGTTTGAAAAATTTTCAGGTAATTATTATGCTTGTCTGAATCATTTAATAAACTTGCTGCTTCTAAAAACAGTAAACAAGCATTAGCCTGTAAAGCCATATTGACAAAGGCTAAATTATAGATTTGACAACTTTCTCCGGGTATATCCCACCAGCGAATTGTCGCTATTTTATCCGAGCGATCACCGCTTTTTTTCTCTAAACTAAAATCAAAGTTACTGATTTTTAAAGTGGCGGGGGGATATTGACCTGTTCTAGCGACATAATTGAGAATTTTTTCAATATCTTCTTCGCTTTCTTCCTCTTGAGATCTGAAGACAATATTAGCCGGATTTCCCGAAGTTGCTTGATTTTTGAAAGTCTGATAAGATGCCGCTAGGAAAACTGTTTTTCCTGCTCCTCTTTGACCGATACTGAGAACTGTATAAATTTTGTTTTCTTGGCTAAGATTTTCCTGATTATTAGTCATTTTAAAACCTCTAAATTGAATGAAAAAAACTTTTGCTGCGATGATTGTGTCTCTCAAGCCAACACAGACAAGAAAAATTGACTTGAGATTAGTTAATCTCCTTAGCTCAACAATCCCCTGCTACACTCTTGTAGTTATGCTGTCTGGAAAGATGGTTAAGAAAGCTTATTAGTCATCTAATTAAGATGATTATATTTGTTTTGTCTGATCGGATCATCCCGGTTAGCCAAATCTTCACAAAAAGTTACTATTCTAATAGTAATTGAACTTGCTCTCGGTGCTTGAGATGGAAATCTTGGGATTAAATTTTCCTGATTTTTAACGACAAAAGCCACGGTAAATCCGTAGAGATTTTCTGGATGTAGTTCTAAGCGATCTCATACATAAAATAATAAACATACCCTAAAGCCCTCTGGTAAATAATCGATATAACTTGTTTAACACAAACGATAATTTTTGTCAATCTTTTTGTCAATTTAATTCCCCGATTCTCAAATAAAAACTATCGCTATTTACCAAAAACTAGAGAGACGTTGTTATAATCAACGTCTCTAGATCAGAGTAAGCCAAGCTGTTTTAAACAGAGGATTGCTCACTAATTAACCGAATTATTGCCCACTTTAGTCAACGAAAATGCCATTTAAAACTCCTGAAATGATTGAAACCACGATCGAACCGAATAAAGCAGCAAAAAATGATTTTACCTCAAAGCCACTGATAAAATAGGAGGCTAAAGAAAAGGAAATGGCATTAACCACAAAAATAAATAACCCTAGGGTCAAAATAGTTAAAGGCAGGGTAAAAAGAATCAACAGGGGTCTAATGATAGCATTAATTAAACCCAAAGCGACAGCAGCTATCAAAGCCACGGTAAAATCTTTAATTTCTATACCGGGTACTATTCGCGCTGTAATCAATAAAGAGACGGCGGTAATCAACCAACGGAGGAAAAAAGATAACATAAGCCCATCCATCTAAGATAGTTCATCCTCATCTATTTTAATCGCCATCGCCACTTAAAGAGACGGAAGTTTTCAGGAGATGACAACGAAAACCGACATTGACTGCTTCCGCTGCTCGAAAACCAGAGCGGGAACATAGTATCGGTTACACTGATAATAAAAAGGAAGATTCGCTCGGACTATCACCCCCCGGAAAGAGGCAGCACTAAACATGATATCTAGAAATAATTTTAGCCAGAACTGGCAAGGACAAATCGGTACAACGAGAATCGTTCAGGGCTCAACTGCTATTTTAATCCTAGGGAGTCTGCTTTCTCTCCTCTTGGTACAACCTAGTTTAGCATCTCCCGGTCCACCTAATTCGGTCATCGAGGCTGTCCGTCAACATTTGAGTCAGAAAACCAAGATACCCGTTAATCGCTTGCAAATTCAAGCAGCACAACCACAAACCTGGCCCGATGGTTGTTTAGGATTAGCTAAACCGGGAGAATTCTGTACTCAAGCATTAGTGGAAGGATGGCGAATTATTCTGACTGATAAGCAAAAAACTTGGGTTTATCGCACCGATAGCAGTGGCACTAATCTCCGCTTAGAAAAGTGAATTTCTTTGGCTCTTTTCCGGCTGCTTTTTCGGCATCCCCAAAGCAGCGTTTTCCCGATTTGATTATCGTCCCCCCATGCTTGGGTGATGAAAATCGGCTGAGAATGGCTCTAGGGTTTGTTTCAAGAATCTAGTCGTCTCTGGCAACCCTATTTAATTAATAATCCCAGTTTTTTGCTTCTTTTTGCCCTACAACTCCTGCGAGACCGGGAAAAGTAAACAGTAATCCAGTCATCAGCCCTCAACTATCGTTAAGATGGATAGGAGAAGGTAAAGTTTTATATGTCCCCTTCAACTGCGTTTAGGAGTTCCTGCTAAAGATGACACAAGCTACTCAGACTCAAGGAAAAGGAATTTTACTCAGTGAGGCTGCCCTCAAACACCTTACCATGCTCAAAGAGCAACAGGGCAAGGATTTATGTCTGCGCGTGGGTGTGCGTCAGGGTGGTTGTTCGGGAATGTCCTATATGATGGATTTTGAGCATCCTAGCAATATTGGCCCCCAAGATGAGGTTTTCGATTACGATGGCTTCAAAATTGTCTCTGATAAAAAAAGTCTGCTCTATCTCTATGGTCTCATGTTAGATTACAGCAACGCGATGATCGGCGGTGGTTTCCAATTCACTAATCCCAACGCCAGTCAAACCTGCGGCTGTGGTAAGTCTTTTGGCGTTTAATATTTCTCCAGGGTGATACCTTTCACCCCCGCCTCCCAGAGGCGATTTTTTTTTGGCCAAAACCCTTGACAAAATCGGAGACTTGCCCTATTATTCTTGTATAATGGGAATCCGTGCCTGCCTGCGAACCCTTGATTCGTACATTTAAAAACGGTATAGACCGATAGGGTCTTCTGGCAACAAGAGGATAAAGTCTTGGTGAGTCGCTGGTCGGAGAGAGGAATGTAAAGATTTATTAAAAATTATATCTATTGTTAGGATATAGTTCGGAGGGGGGGCAAAATTTCAATATCTTCCCTGCATAAGCTGGCTGCCCCAGCTGCGAGGGTAGCGTTCCCACTTGTAAAAATCCTTTAGTTTCTCTTGACATCCTCGCCGCCGTAAAACGGACGGCGATTCCCAAACCTCACGATTTAGGTTTCTGCTTCTTTCCCGAAGGATTTTTCGCACCTGCCTTAACAGATTTACTCTGTTCTGGTCTTATGGTCGCTCTACAGACTGA
>NZ_JAPZRB010000293.1:0-8178 GCF_027531105.1 Microcystis sp. LE18-22.4A | reverse complement strand
AATGTCTTAACCCTTGTTGTAAAGGTACACAGCTTACTTCATTGAGAAAGTCTAATTCTTCTTGTTTTTTCCAATCGGTTAGCATTGAAGAAGTTTGAGCGTAGCCTACTCTTTCTTGTCTTTCGTACCAAGCTTGTGTTCTGAGATGGAGAGCTTTATTGTAAACCAATCTTACACATCCCAATGTGCGCCGCAATAGCGACTCTTGTTCGGGTGTGGGGTAAAATCGGTAAGAATAGGCTTTTTCCATGTCTCATATTTTAGCATATATTTCGTAAATGTGCTAATATTTAACAGCAAAGCCAACCTAAAACGGCGGGGTTTCAGACCCAAATTTTCGATGAAATTCTAGAAGGTTATGAGTATGGTTCTGGTATCCAACGGGCAATCAGCTATTATTCGTACAGAGCGTGGATTGACAATCGCCGGTACGCGAATTACCCTTTATGATGTTATGGATTACCTAAAGGCTCAGTATCCCCCCAAGCTGATTCGTGAAAAACTTGGTCTTAATGATAGACAGATTGATTCAGCCCTAGCATACATTGAGACTCATTGTACTGAGGTTGAAGCCGAGTATCAAGAATGCTTGCAGACAGCGACAGAAATTCGTCAATACTGGGAAGAGCGAAATCGTGAGCGATTTGCCAAGATTGCGGCGATGCCCCCTAAGCCTGGTCAAGAAACCATTCGTGCGAAGCTTCAAGAGTGGAAAGCACGCATTGAATCTCAATCATGAACTTTCTGATTGACTACAACTTAACGGGCGATGTTGTTTTATTCTGGGGAACCCTCTCAGCAGAAGGATGGCTTGATCTTTTGCCCATCCGCTTCTTCACCTTTCAGGATGTTGGATTGCCGATGGATAGTAGTGATCGGGTTGTTTGGCAATTTGCTCAAAACACTCAGATGATTTTAATTACAGCAAATCGAAATATGAAAGGAATTGATTCGCTGGAACAAACCATACGTGAAGAAAATACACCCGCTTCCCTGCCAATTCTGACAATTGGAAACCCTGATCGCTTTGATGAAAGTAGCTATCGGCAAAGATGTGCTACCCGCTTGATTGAGATTTTATTTGATCTAGAAAACTATATGGGAGTCGGTCGAATTTTCATCCCATAAGACTGTTGGGGAAATTCAGGGACTTTTTCCCTGAAAATTAGGTAATTGACCCCCTCAAAATCTGTAAAACCCCACACCCCACCTGCCCCCCCGATGTCGGGGGGGTTGGGGGGGTTACACCCTGCCCCTAGGAAAAACTTTTTCAGCAGACCCTAATTAAGACAGGTAAATGAGTCAATTTGACCCACAAAGATGATCTTTTTTTTGTGTAGTTTTGTTGCAAAAAAAAAAGTTTTTTTGACAAAAAGCACAAAGTATGAATGATGAATTATGAAGTGGGGTAGTGAAGTAGTGGGGAAGTGGAGCATTTGGCTGAAATTTCCCTAAACCCCTAAATCCCTATCACCCTATCCCCTACCTGCTGCCTTCTGCCTCCTGATCACTGATTACTGATTACTGATTAGGTGTCACCTGATCGATAACCTTGAGAGTCCCGTCATCCTTGACAGTCCAGACATCGTAACTACCGACCACATCGCCATTTTCATCGATATCCACATTGCCACTGGCCCCCTGATAGTTAATATCCTCGCCTTTGCGAATCATTTCCATGGCTTGACAAGCATCGGTTACTTCCGTCCCCGGACCGTTAGCCACCTCACGAATCTTGCTTTGAATCCCTTCACCAGTGTTAGATTTAGCCGCCTCAGCTGCTAACATCAATAAAACCGCCGCGTCCCAAGTATGGGGAACAAAAGCGGTGACATCCTTGCCAGTTTTTTCCTTCCAGAGAGTAGTAAAAGCGCTTAAAGCTTGACCGTCGGCCCCAGGGACTGTACCTAGGGCCCCAGCAATAATTGACTTACCATCGGTTCCTTTCCCCACCTGTTTGGTGAAATCTTCCGAATAAACCCCATCGGTGAGGAGGACGGTAACTCCTTTGGTCAATCCCTGTTTATAGGCCGCTTGCAGTAATAAACTGCCCGTTTCAGCGTAAAGGACTGCCGCTACAGCATCCGGTTGGTTAGCGAAGGCAGCCGCCGCTTCACTATCGAGAGTGGCAGCTTTCGGGTCATAACGGACAGGATTTTGCTTATTAGTGATAGTGCCGCCTAATTTATCGAAAGCGCTCACGAATTCCCGTTCAAATCCGACTCCGTAATCGTTATTGATCACGACGGTGGCCACATTTTGAAAACCCTTTTTCTTAGCTAGGACCGCTAAAGCTTGAGCTTGGTAGGTGTCCGGGGGAGCCGTCCGCGCCCAAAAACCTTTAAAATCGCCTTTTTTCGCCCTGTCAGTAAATACAGGACTGGTGCTACCCGGAGAGACTAACATAACTTTCTTTCTCACCGCCACATCGACCGCTGCTCCTGAGACGCTACTGGCAAAGGAACCGATCACACCGGCTACTTTATCCACCTCCGCTAGTTTCGTCATCGCTGAAGCACCGGCGGCGGGATCGGTTTGGTCATCTTCTTTCACGAGGGTGACGGGTTTGCCATTGACTCCACCACAGGCATTGATAGTCTCTACCGCTAGGGCGGCTGCTTCGGGCATATTTTGACCAATGGCGGCTAAATCTCCGGTAATGGGCAGTAAAGCCCCTAATTTTAAGCCTTGATCACCGGGGCCAGTGGTGGTGGGACTAGAGGCAGTGTTATCGGGGGTTTGGGCATTATTACAAGCGGTTAAAAAATTAGCTAACAGGCTGATGCTCAGGGTTAGGGCTAGGGGCGATCGAATATATCTCTGCATGGCAGTAAAATCAAGGATGAGTCAAGGTTGCAAGACTGAAAAGCCCGGACTGGGAAAATTCTAATCGATGTTAGCATTCTCTTCAAATCAAACAGGTTTCCATCTTAATTTAGATATTGATGGAAAAAATGGCTAATTTGTTCGACCTATGCCGTCGGGTGTGGGGTGTGGGAAGTTTTTTCAGTGATCAGTAAACAGTAAACAGTAAACAGTAAACTGAAAACGGTTCTTTTTGTTTGTCTTAGGCAATAAACGGGGCTATAAGGGATAAAACCCTTATATATAAAGACATTGATGCGATCTTTGTTAATTGTTTTCCCTCTCTAACGAACTAATCAATTAAGTCTCTTGCCAGATAAGGATTTAGTCGATTTATGCCCCCCGATCGAACTATACCAAGTAACGAAGAATCCTGAAAACTCGCATCTGATAACTGATAACTGATAACTGGTAACTGATAACTGAAAACCCCACTTAGGAAGCTTTGGCTAAAACGGTCTTCTGGTTTAAAAACTGAATTGCCGTTTGGTATTGACTATCTTTTTCGGTGCCGATTTCCTGATATGTGATCGGTTCCTGTGCCACCACTTGATCCGGCATAATTCCTAACTTATGAATATCATGGTGGGCGGGAGTTTCATATTTCGCCACGGTAATCGCTAATCCTGCCCCATCGGGTAACTCGAATAGGGACTGAATTAATCCCTTACCGAAAGTCTTTTCTCCCACTAAAACCCCTCGCTGATTGTCCTGTAATGCTCCGGCTAAAATCTCGCTGGCGCTGGCGGTTCCCTGATTGACTAAAACCACTAAAGGCGCATCGGTTAAAGCATTGCCAGCAGCGGCAAAACTATCGGCAATTCCCTCACGATTAACCGTATAAACGATCGTTCCCTGATTAATCCACATCCGAGCGATTTCTATGCCCGCTTGCAGTAAACCACCGGGGTTATTTCTTAAATCTAAAATATAACCCTTGGCTCCTTGTTTTTGTAAGTTCGTCACCGCTTCCGAGACTTCTTTGGCAGCGTTAGCACTAAATTGATTTAAGCGCACATAACCGATGGGCAAGGAACTAGAATTTTTATCCAAAACCGCTACCACTGGACTTAAAGAAATGCGTTGACGGGTTAAAGATAGGGTTTTTGGTTGACTTTTTTGATCGGGAAGAATGACTAAGGAAACTTCTGTTCCGGGGGTGCCGCGCATTTTGGCCGCCGCCGCGTCGAGGGTTAAAGTAGTGGTATCGATGCCATCAATAAACAAAATGCGATCGTGGCTAGTCAAACCAGCGGCCTCAGCAGGAGAACCGGCAAGGGGGGCAACTACTTCTAAGTAACCATTGTCAGGATTGATATTAATTTGCAGTCCTACCCCCGATAATTCCCCCGTGGTGCTAATTTGTAGGTTATGGTATTGATCCGGTCGCAAGAGACGGGTAAAGGGTTCATCGAGGGTGGCTAACATCTGTTCGATCGCATTGTAGGCCGCCGTCCGATCGTTGAGGGGTTTTTTGATGAATTGTTCCCGCACCTGCCACCAGTTTTGATGATTAAAGGTGTCATCATAATAGGATTGGTTGACTAATCGCCAAGATTGCAGTAGTAATTTTTGTTCTTCGCTAAAGGCGGCTGCTGTGGGTGTCCATGCCATCCAAGTCAGACAAAACCAAAATCCCACCAATAATCCCACCCACAACGATTTTTTTCTCATCTTGCTTCTCTTATAAATCCAGTGCTGATCTGCTGATTATTTTCAGTATAGTCTTTTCTCTGAAATCGATTCTTATCTGGTAATACTAAATCCGGTTATTAAAAACTGATTATTTATTCCCCCTTTTGCATGAGTGCCTTTTGCCTGTCCTCATAAGTAACCTATACTCAACGGATTTAGTATCACTCTTTCCCTTGAAGGCATTCCCATAAAAAAGAGGGTAGTTATGGTTAACTACCCCAAAAAATTCTACTAGATCGGTGCCATTAAGCGATCGCTTAATTGTTCAGCTACTAGACAGCCACAACTTTTTTGCTGACTTGGGTTAATTGCCCTTTAGCATATTTGGCTGCGTAGTCATCGAGGGACATTTGTTTGATTTTGCTGGCGTTACCGGCGGTACCAAATTGTTGATAGCGATCGGCACAAACTTTCTGCATATAGGTGATCGAGGGTTTCAGGAAGAAACGGGGATCAAACTCTTTTGGGTTGCTGAATAGTGCTTCACGAACTGCGGCGGTAATTGCTAAACGGCAGTCGGTGTCGATATTGATTTTACGCACACCACTCTTGATGCCTTTTTGGATTTCTTCCACGGGAACACCGTAGGTTTCGGGGATAGCGCCACCGAATTGGTTGATTAATTCGAGGAGATCTTCGGGGACCGAGGAAGAACCGTGCATGACCAAGTGAGTATTGGGTAAGCGGTTATGAATTTCTTCAATGCGGCTAATAGCGAGAATTTCGCCGGTGGGTTTGCGGGTAAATTTGTAAGCACCGTGGCTAGTACCAATCGCTACTGCTAAAGCATCTACTTGGGTTCTTTCGACGAAATCCACCGCTTCATCGGGATCGGTTAACAGCATCGAGTGATCTAATTCCCCTTCAAAACCGTGGCCATCTTCCGCTTCTCCTTTACCGGTTTCTAAGGAACCTAAACAACCGAGTTCCCCTTCCACACTAGCACCGATCGAGTGAGCAACTTTTACTACTTCAGCAGTAACGTTAACGTTGTACTCGTAGGTGGCGGGAGTTTTAGCATCCGCTTCTAAGGAACCATCCATCATGACACTGGTGAAACCGTTACGGATCGCCGAGTAGCAGGTGGCGGGTTCATTACCGTGATCTTGGTGCATCACAATGGGGATATGAGGATAGGTTTCCACCGCGGCGGTGATCAGGTGACGCAGGAAGTTTTCCCCTGCATATTTGCGCGCACCGCGAGAAGCTTGCAGGATAACGGGGCTGTCGGTGGCTGCCGCCGCTTGCATGATCGCTTGGATCTGCTCCATATTATTTACGTTAAAAGCGGGGATGCCATATCCGTTCTCAGCCGCGTGATCCAACAATAACCGCATGGGGACGAGTGCCATATCCTTTACTCCTTAATCTATTTCTTGTTTTTTGTCTCTTTAAATTCAAGAAAGTTAATTCTCTTACCTGTTAATCTTAAGATAGTTTTTACACTTTGACGATCCCCAAAAAAAATTTTTCCCAGTTTCGTCCTAAGATGACCACAATCTCCGTCGCGGCGGCCCGTTAAGTAGTTCGTGTGTATCAAATAGCAGCTGGGGAATCGGCAATTTTTCCGGGCAGCGAGGTAAACAATCACCGCATTCAGTACAATTATTCGCTTTGCGTCCGGGGAACCAATGACCGGCATTTTCCAGCATTCGATAGCGATACTGGCCAAAATCGGTCATTTCGTAAGCTACTGCCAGATTCCGCAGTCTCAACACTTCAGGGATATTAATATTTTCGGGACAGGGTAAACATTGATAACATTGGCTACATAAATCTGTAGCCAATTTATCGGTTAAATGTGTCTCTAAACGCTTAAAAACGGCAATTTCTGCCGCATCTAGGGGCTGATCTTCTTCGCATACGTTGATAATTGCCTCTAATTCCTCCGGTATCGCTGCCCCGACGCTGAGGGTAGTAATGCGCGGATCGCTCAATAAAAAGCGATAATTTAGCTCTAAGGGTGAAAAAGGAGCGCATAATTCCTCTAGCTTCTTGGGAGGTCTGTGGAGACCCCCTCCCTTATCAGCAGGGGAAATAATAAACACACCCATGTCCTTTGCTTGGGCTAAAGCGATCGCCGGTTGCTGTCTTTGCCAAAAAAAATAGTAATGGATATTGACAAAAGCGAAGAAATCTGTATTGATCGTCTCCAGAATAATTTCTAGGGGTGCATGGGTAGAAAAGCCAATATGACCGATTTTTCCAGCTTCTTGGGCCAGAAAAACGGCTTTCATGCAGCCTTGCGGGTCTTTAATCCAGTTTAAATGCTCGCGGGTGTTAATACCGTGAATTGCTAGACAATCGAGGTAATTTAATTGTAATCGTTCTAGGGATTCGGCGATCGCTTTTTCCATAGTTTGGCGATCGGGAGTGGGGACCAATTTCGTAGTCAGATAAACCCGCTCCCGCACCCCTTGACGCTGCAGGTAGCGACCGAGAAAAACTTCGCTATTACCGTAACCTCTGGCCGTTTCTAGGTGATTAATCCCCAATTCTAGGGCGCGATCAACTGTTGCGGTAAACACCGACTCTGAGGACAAACAGCGCATTGTCCCCAGGGAAAACAGCGAAAATTGCCAATTAGTACGGCCAAATCGTCGATAACGCATTGATTCAGTTATCAGTTACCAGTTATCAGTTATCAGTTACCAGTTATCAGTTATCAGTTAGAAGGCATTGGGTGTGGGGTGTGGGGTGTGGGGTGATGGGGAAGTGGGGAAGTGGGGCAGTGGGGAAGTGGGGCAGTGGGGAAGTGGGGCAGTGGGGCAGTGGGGAAGTGGGGAAGTGGGGCATTTGGCTGAAATTTCCCTAAATCCCTAAATCCCTATCTCCTATCTCCTATCTCCTGAATTTTCACTGATCACTAAAATCACCGCGACGTTGGATCAGGTCTGAGGGGCTAAGATTGGAGACGAAATTGCGAAAAGCTTGACGTTCCTCTTCATCCGCGTCACGATCGACGGGAATAGAAGCGGAAGCGATCACTTCTTCCATTACCCAGACGGGACTGTTGGTACGCAGGGCAATAGCGATCGCATCACTGGGACGACAATCGATTTCTTTTTTGACTTCGCCGCGCTGGAGACAGAGAACAGCATAAAAGGTATTATCTTGGAGAGAATGGATGATAATCTTTTCTAAATCCATATCCCAAACTTTAAAAATATTAGCGATCAAATCGTGGGTGAGGGGACGAGGGGGTTTTTGTTGTTCGAGGACGGTGATAATGGCCTTAGCCTGATCTTGTCCGATGTAGATAGGTAGGGCGCGACGCTCGGAACCATCCTTGAGTAGTACAATGGGACTGCGAGTGATAGCGTCTAGGGCAATTCCAGCGACTTTCATTTCGATCATGACTATGGCTTCTCCAAGATAGAGATTCAGCTAGGGAAGGAGTGGGAAAGCAAACTGAGTAATATAGTGCTTCGTTACACTCACAGTATGCCCTAAGATGGCAGGGATTAGCCTCATCTTTATTGACATCCTCGCCGCCCTAAAAGTGCGGCGATTCCTAAACCTCACGATTTAAGTTTCTGCTTCCACCACCGTCGCATACCACAGTTAAAAAACCATGTACTGTCTTACACAGAGTCCACAGACTTTCGCCCCATTTCA
>NZ_JAPZRB010000192.1:0-2418 GCF_027531105.1 Microcystis sp. LE18-22.4A | reverse complement strand
ATCGAAATAACTCCAATCTAGATTATGGCTGTAAACGTAATAATAGGCTTCATCGTAACCGGGATAAAGCCCCAAGGCGATGATTATTCTAAACAGGAGTCCACCGATGAGCAGATAAACGGCCATGCGATCGCTAAGTATTTTCGTCAAAATTCTTACCTCATTTCATCGCTAAAACTGATGTTAGAGACGGGAGATTTTTGGGGTTGCCAGATTCGAGATTTGTGCATCTATGGCAAGGTTAGATTTAAGTGTGATCTTTAGTTACTATATCACCAACTCTGTCATCTTTTTAGCTAATTTAACAATACCCAGTTTAAATGCATCTTAGCTTATCCCGAAGGATGATCAACTTAGATGGGGTAGAATCACCATGACTTTTAGATAATCGATTGACTTCCGAATAGACGGATTAATTATATCTTTATATAAAAAACCTTTCTTAAAAATATCTAATGTTGTCTTACTAATTGGCTTAAAATAGAACTTTTTCTCACCGACAATGATGGGATCGGTTTGACGAATTAATTTCCCATTTTTTTCCTGTAATAAAATAATCTCAGATGTCTGAAGATGGCGATCAAGTTCCCAAGGATGAAAGTAGAAATAAACCACACCATTATTACTGTCCAATGTCAGGATTCCCTGATCATCAATTTTATTTTGCCAGTTAGGGTTGAGCCTATAGAGCTTAGGTATAAATTCCCAATCTTGAGGAAACTGATAAATTTGTCCCAATACATATTGCATGAGTCCATGAATGGGATGCAACTGTCTTCCCCAAGACATACTGGGAGCATCCACTAAAATTACAGTACCCTCGGTGATATCTGGGGCCAATCGAGTTACATCAGTCCAAAAAGCTTGTTGATATTGCCAACAACGTTGATTGTCATGCTGCACGATCAATCCAAATCCGACTAATAAGGTAAAGTATGCTGCTAAGATCGTAGCAGCTAGATTCTTTTGCCGATAGGTTGCGGCTAGATAAACAATGAGGTGACAGACAATTCCAGCGAGAAGAGAAGCTCCTAAGACCGCAGCAGTATGCACCCTGGAATCGCGCCCACTAATTTGAGTAGCATGGACGGTGAAGGTGAGGGGATAGGCTAAAAATAATAAGATCAGACTTACTAATACAAGCTGCCTAATCGAGAAAGAATTTTCAGAATTTTTGCCAAAAGGCATTTCGCTTGTACTTACTGTCGTTGCATCAATTCGATTTACCTTCAATTGTAATAAAAACCAAGTCAAGAGAGCAAATGTTATGGGAAGCAAGAAAAGTAATTCCCCTTTAAGATTGACTAGAACTTGCCAAGGACGAGAAAAGAAGGTACTCAAGCTGATAAAAGGTCCGATTAAAGTTTGACGCAGAGGAGTTAAAACAGCCGTGAGGATATCCAAATCATTAACTCTGCTATCCCCAGTTAGTTTGCGAAGCATGAGCACTCCTAGGAAAATGAACCCCAATACTAGGGCATTTCTGATAAATTCTTTTAATAGCTTTCCATTCCACTTGTTTTTGAAGAGTGGAGCGGCAAGAAAAAGGGGGAAACAGGTTTCATAGGAGAGGAGAGCGGCTAAAATGAATAAATAGGAGATGATCCTCTTCTGGGAAAAATAGCAGAGAAAAGCTATCAAGATAAAGGTCACAGATGGTAAAACATGAATGTGAGTCAGAAAAGCTCTGGTATTGTCAGCGGGAAACAGAGCAAAGGACAAAGTTCCGCAGATGACGAAAAAAGGCTGATCCCAAAGGCGTTTAAGGAAGATATAAAAAAGAATGTTATTGGTTAATACCCATAGATAAGCTATTGCATAAACCAGTTTTAATCCTCCTAAATGTCCCCCAATAAATGCCGATAAAAGAACGATATTAAAACCAACGATACGCCCTTGAAAAAAATATAAATTTATTCTTTTTATAAAGTCGAAAAATTCTAGAAGGTTCATCCTTATGGGTTCGCCGACATAGAAGTAGTCATCTTCATATAAACCCAAGCCGCCAAAGTGCCAAAAATGAGCAGTCCAAGTAACTATGGCAAGTATCCCAATAAAGCTCAATGATTCCTTGGTTTTGAGACGGGTAATCCACTGATGCTGCTGAAATTTCATCTTTTCTATCCTGAAGTAATATAGCACTTCTCTCTTGGGTGAAGTACAGATTCCTAAGTTTTAGGGAGTTTCCATTCCGACTAATTTCTAAGCGCTAGAAAAAAGCCGTTGTTGTCAAGGTACAAACTACTTGGGTATAAATTTGTTGGGCAGTAGTTTCCATTTGATCATCTGAACAAGCGATCGCATCTTACCCATTCAATGGGTTGTTTGCAGAGAATTAGAAATAGCTAATTTTTCCTCAATCCAGCCTTTGACAATAGCTTGTAACCGTAAATCACGACGCTGACTTTCTTGCTCAAG
>NZ_JAPZRB010000159.1:0-2189 GCF_027531105.1 Microcystis sp. LE18-22.4A | reverse complement strand
AAAGTGCCAGATCCCGGAGTGATCGGGTGGAAAATTCCGGGACTTTTTCCCTGAAAATTAGGTAATTGACCCCCTCAAAATCGCTAAAACCCTACACCCTACACCCTACACCCCACACCCTGCCCCCAGGAAAAACTTTTTCAGCCAACCCTAAATAGCGATCGCTTTTATTGATAACCCTCTGGAGAGGCGAGGAAAAACGCGATCGCTCGCCGACAGGAAAGTTTTCCGCCAGGGCTAAAGGTCGAGGTCGCTTTTGAAGGGAAAGTCCCGCAAAAAAGACATTCCCACTCACGGATATTTAACGCTTTCTTGCCACCAATATTCCCACAACGCCGAACTTCGATGACAGGAGAAGAGATGAGGATGCCTACTCGATTAAATTTTTCTAGGGAGCGGTTTTCTCTACCCGGGTTAAAGCGCCTGCGATCCTATCGCTCGGCCTGGTTGCGGGGAGATATCATTGCGGGGATCACCGTGGCGGCCTATCTCGTTCCCCAATGTCTGGCCTATGCGGAACTGGCCGGAGTACAACCGATCGCCGGATTATGGGCGATCCTACCGCCGCTGCTCATCTATGCCCTGCTCGGTTCCTCACCACAACTCTCCGTCGGGCCGGAATCGACGACGGCAGTAATGACCGCCGCCGCTATCATGCCCCTCGTCGCGGGGGATAGTAGTAACTACGCCAGTCTGTGCAGTCTATTAGCCCTACTCGTGGGGAGCGTCTGCTGCGTCGCCGCTTTCGCCCGGTTGGGGTTTCTCGCCGATCTCCTCTCCAAACCGATCCTCGTCGGCTACATGGCCGGAGTAGCGGTGATCATGATCGTCGGTCAGTTGGGAAAAATTAGCGGGATGTCACTGAAAGCGGAATCGCTTTTCGGACAGATCGGGGAATTTTCGGGACATTTATCCGAGATTCACCCACCAACTCTGATTCTCGCCGCTGCTGTTCTAATTTTCCTGCTAGTGGTACAACGTCGCTTTCCCAATGCCCCCGGTCCTTTACTCGCAGTTCTACTGGCCACATCGGCAGTATATTTGTTCCAACTGAACGAGCGCGGCATCGCCGTGATCGGGGAAATTCCCGCCGGTTTACCGAGTTTGAAAGTACCGAGAGGTTTTTCTTCCCAGCAGCTCGTCTATTTACTCTCCTCGGCCATCGGTATCGCCCTCGTTGGCTATTCCGATAACGTCTTGACCGCCCGCGCCTTCGGGGCGAAAAACAACTATCGCATCGATGGCAATCAGGAATTACTCGCCCTGGGAGCGGTGAATATCGGTAACGGCATCATGCAAGGCTTTCCCGTCAGCAGTAGCGGCAGTCGCACGGCGATCGGCGATTCTCTGGGCAGTCGATCACAACTGTTTTCCCTCGTGGCTTTTCTGATCGTGATTTTGGTACTTTTGTTCTTGCGTCCGCTGCTATCCCTGTTTCCGAAAGCGGCCTTGGGGGCGATCGTGATTTACGCCGCGCTCCGTCTGATCGAGATCTCGGAGTTCAACCGTCTGCGTTGTTTCAAAACCAGCGAGTTCCGATTGGCGCTCGTCACCATGTTCGGTGTCCTGGCCACCGATATCCTCGTCGGGGTGGGCGTTGCCGTGGGGTTATCGGTGGTCGATCTGTTCACGCGGCTGATGCGACCACACGATGCGGTTTTGGGGGAAGTGCCGAATCTGGCGGGCCTGCACGACATCGAGGATTGGCAGGGCGCGACGACGATCCCCGGATTGGTTCTCTACCGTTACGACGCGCCCCTCTGTTTCGCCAACGCCGAGAATTTTCGGAAACGGGTAATAGCGGCGATCGAGGCGGAGAAAGTCCCCGTCGAGTGGTTCGTTCTCAACGCCGAAGCGATTCTAGATATCGATATTACGGCGGTCGATATGTTGAAAGAATTACATCGAGAATTAATCGGCCGTGGTATTACTTTCGCCATGGCGCGGGTGAAGCAAGATTTATATCAGCAATTAAAAAAAGGAGACCTATCCGAGACGATCTCGACCGAACGTATTTATGCAACTCTAGAGAAAGCGATCGAGGCGTTTCATCATCGGAAATTTTGGGTCTGAAACCCCGCCGTTCTAGGTTGGCTTTACGTTAGAATTAAAAGGCCAGTCTCGAAAACCAAGTGGACGGCGCAGCACCTTGAAAACTCGGCTTAGGGGGTTCCGACCAGAAAAGCTTG
>NZ_JAPZRB010000583.1:0-10181 GCF_027531105.1 Microcystis sp. LE18-22.4A | reverse complement strand
TGTCAGTCTGTAGAGCGACCATAAGACCAGAACAGAGTAAATCTGTTAAGGCAGGTGCGAAAAATCCTTCGGGAAAGAAGCAGAAACCTAAATCGTGAGGTTTGGGAATCACCGTCCGTTTACGGCGGTGAGGATGTCAAGGATGCTTGTATCCAGATAGAATATCAGCGTCTATTTGCCTAAAACAAAACCCCACCATGGGTGGGGTTTCGGGTTTAATTTAGGAAATCCTAGAAGGTAAAGGTTCCGCGGAGAGTGCCAATCCACTCGTTACCAGTGCCTTTGAACTGTTCAGGTGCAGAAATCCAGATGACACCGGGGGTGATAGAAATATTGTCGGTGACTTGGTACTTGTAGAACAATTCAACGTGGTAGGGAACGATGTTAGATACTTTTAGCCCCATGTCTCGGAAGCTTAAGTGACCGATGTAGGGCTGCGCACCAGCAAACAGACCTAAGATATTTCCTTCTTTACCCAAGTCGGGGAAGGCAATACCAGCACCGTAGGTCCACACTTCCGCATCACCGAGACCGAGTAAACGCACGGTGGAGTAGGAACCGAAGGCACTCAAGCTGGCGAAACCAATATCCACTGCACCGGTTAAACCGTAGCTATTGGATACTTTGGCTCCGAAGTTGAAGAAACCGACTTCATCCTGTAGGGTGACGTCTCCAGGAGGGTTGCCGTTGACGTTGAGCAGGGTATTTAACTGAGTTTGGGAAAGGTTAGCAGCGGAAGTCCCCGTTACACCGAAGGAACCACCGTTACCGAAGATGGCGGTATCGGCACCTTGGTAAGCGTTAACGTAGGTGAAGCCGACGTTGAGGAAGTTAAAGAGGTTAGCGTTAATCTGTGCTAAAGCGGCGTAATCTCCGTTAAAGAGACCATTACCCGGGTTAGGATTGGCCGCAGAACTAGAGCCACCACCACCGGCTAAGTAACCCAAGGATAGGGAGGTCGGACCGACAATGCTTTGGAGGAAGCCTAACTGTAGGCTAACACCGGCCCCAGAACCACCACCGATACGGTAGATGGGGTTTTCGGAAGCGAAGGTCGAAAGCGCACCATTACCACCGTCGAAGTCTTCAAAGAAGGGATTAGTGGTGGGAACGAAGTCATTCCAAATACCGCCCCAAGCGGCGACGTAGGTATTGAAGCGACCAAAATAACCTAAGTCAATCGGGGTATAGTAGGCCAACCAGTCGAGAACCACATTGCTACCGTTACCGGCCGCGGTCCAAGTTTGGAATAGGGAAGGGCTTTGCAGATTATCGAATCTGACGGAAGCGGGATCACCATTTTGTAGTGTGGTGGTCGATTTGTAATCAAATCCGAAGGGAGTGGCACTACCCGCCGCTAAACGAGTTTTCAGTACGTCCTGACCGGTGAAGCTCGTGTTTAACAGCAAACGAGCGCGGTATTGCATGGCGGCCTGGGAGGCGGGGCTACCAGCACCGACCGTATCGGTGACAGCGAAAATAACTTCCCCAGCTAATTTGGTGGTGGTGGAGAATTGGTTATTTTCGAGGAAAGACACCCGGCTTTCTAAGTTATCAACTCTAGCTCCCAAGGCCGCTAATTCGGCCTGGAACTCATCCATCAAGCGCTTGAGGGCATCTAAGTCTTCCTTGAGGACGTTGACACCATCTTGAATTAAACGTTCCATGACGTTTAAGCAAGCGTTTAAACCAGCCGCAAATTCCCAACGGGTTAAAGCTCGGTCGCCGCGGAAGGTGCGATCGGGATAACCAACAATACAACCATAGCGCTCCACAAGGCTTCTTAGGGCTTCATAAGCCCAAGCGGTGGGGGAAACATCCCGCAGTTGGTTAACGCTGGTGACTTGATCGATGGTGTTGCCCTGTACGGGTGCAACTTGACCTTCGTTACCGTACTGTTCGATCTGATTGAGTAATTCGCCAGTTCCTGCACCGGTATTCTGAACTTGAGCGATTTCTAGATTGTTAAATTCGGTAGAAACACTGGTAGATTTGGCGGGATCGAAGCTACTAGCATTAGCGGAAGCTACTAGGGTAGCCCCTAAAATCGCTGGGCTAACCAGCAATGATTTCCAGAACATTCTTAACATGATGGTTTTTTCCTCACACCTTATAGGTTGACTACACAGTTTGACGACGCATATAGCCTTTCTATTCTTTTGCCATTATACACAATTTAATTACTTAGGGAAAGATGCGATCTCATTTTTTTTCCCTTGACCAGTTGAAAAAGTGGCCACCCTGTCGCTCCTAACGGCACTTAAACAAAAACTAAAGTAGGTTAGAATCCTTACACAGAGAAAACTTAAGCTCATACAACAGGCTCGTCTAGACGAGTCGGGCAAGGTTCTGTGATTTTGATAACGGCCACTGAACTGGGTTGTCGTCAGGTTAATTGATGATTTCTATGGTGGCACTCTTAATATGGAGTGATGTCTAATGGGCAAAACTTAACGCCGATAAAAACAGAGACAAGACCATGAAAAAAAGAAAGATAGCCAATACACTGCGTAAAGCCTTGCTAGAAGATGGCAAGATGGAACGCGCTCTCTATGAATACGAATTAGAAGAACACATAGACTACTGGTACGAAGGTCTCAAGTCCGACCGTGATCAGTTTGTCTTTGCCGTCACGGAAAACTCCGGTGATGTGGCAATGGTATTGATTACGCCTGGTAAAACTATCTATGTCAATGAGGAAGCGAGAGAGAAACTAGCTAAATTCTGGATAAAAGCTTATGAGAATAATATAAATCAACTCATTCCCATGATGGCAGAGAATTTGGCCAATGATATTATCTCGGTGACAGGCGTTAAAATGGTGTCCCCAAACCAGAAGCGACGCTGGGTTAGTTTGCGCCCGTAGAGTTAAAGTCAAGAAAGGCTCACTTAGGAAAAAATTGGTATTACTTCTGGTTCTGGGGTTCCCAGATGACGGGAAACCCTCAAAAACTATCCGCCCTTACCAATTGCTCGGTAAGGGCGGTGTAGCGGGTCATCGGAATCGACACCAGACTGCCGGAAGGAACTCCAGCTAGTCTAAATCTTGTTTAGACGTGGGGTCTAGAGAACAGCCCCGGCGCACAGCCGGCTATTGTCGATTAGGAGACCCATGCTTTTACTACTTTCTACCATCGACATCACCTCCTGTATCCCTTAACGGATTGATTATCAAATTTATCTGTAATTAGCTTAACGCAGCTGTGCGGAAAAAATCAAGGCCGGCAGCTAAAAATTTTTTCGGCAGGCTTAGTTGGCCCCCAAAATGTAGGTGAAGATAGGAAGCGTGCAGATTCTTACCTTGCCACCCTTCGGCATTGATCTCACTTTTGGGGAATGCTTGCAGTTGATAAATCGGTGCGTCGCTCACCCCGCTTAATTGGGAGCGATGGAATTCATGGCCGCGCACTGGTTGACCTGCTTTGAGCAGGATCGTCTCCTGTTTGGCGATGGCTTGCCGATAACCTAGGGTTAATTTCGGGGACATTATAGCAGATTGGGGGATTATTTGCAACATAGAATGGTTTTTTTGCTCAAAATCAACTATTTTGTCACATAAATACATTAATCCCCCACATTCGGCGTAGGTGGGCATTCCAGAGGCGATCGCTTTTCTCACCTGAGTTAAGATAGGGGTGTTAGCTGCTAATTCCGGGGCAAAGATTTCGGGAAAACCGCCACCAAAGTACAACCCTTGCAGGTTTTCGGGCAAATTTGCCCCTTGCAAGGGACTCCAAAAGATTAATTCCGCGCCTAAATTGGCTAAAATATCGAGATTATCGGGATAATAAAAGTTAAAAGCCTTATCTCTGGCAATACCGATACGGATAGGGGGAAAAAGCTTATTTGCTCTTGGGGGATTTTTCGGGTTCTCTTGGGGAGAAATAGTGAGTAAAGGCAAGAGAATGTCCCAATTAAAGCAGTTTTGGGCAATAGAAGCCAGTTGATCTTGCAGTTGCCTGATTTCTCCTAGTTCATCCCTGGGAACCAATCCTAGATGGCGATCGGGAATTGTCAGGGAATCTTGACGACGCAAAACCCCGACAATCGGCATATTGATCGATTCTAGGGCGGTTTGCAGTAATTGCAGGTGGCGATCGCTGCCAACCCGATTGAGGATAACTCCGGCTAGATGAAGATTTTTGTCTAAAGATTGATAACCGCGGACAATAGCGGCGACAGAGGTAGATAAACGACTACAATCGATAACTAACAGCAGAGGAAGCCCTAAAATACGGGCAATATGGGCGGTACTGGCATAGTCGGGAAATTGAGTATCGCTTAATTGAATACCATCAAATAGCCCCATTACCCCTTCAATCAGAGCATAATCGACATTTTGACAATGTTGGGCAAAACAGGTTTTTACATAGTCTTCAGAAGTTAAAACCGGATCGAGATTGCGACAGGGGCGACCGGTAAAATGACTATGGAACATGGGATCGATATAATCGGGCCCGACTTTAAAAGATTGCACTTGATCGCCACGACTGATTAAATAGGCCAAGATTGCTAGGGTAATCGTAGTTTTACCGACTCCGCTTCTTTCTCCTGCGATGATCATCGAAAATTTTGGGTCTGAAACCCCGTCATTCTACGACGGCTTTACTGTTAAATATTAGCACATTTACGAAATATATGCTAAAACGTGAGGTATGGAAAAAGCCTATTCGTTTCGATTTTACCCAACACCCGAACAAGAGTCGCTATTGCGGCGCACTTTGGGCTGTGTAAGATTGGTTTACAATAAGGCACTCCATCTCAGAACACAAGCATGGTACGAAAGACAAGAAAGAGTAGGATATACTGAAACTTCTTCAATGCTAACCGATTGGAAAAAACAAGAAGAATTAGACTTTTTAAACGAAGTAAGCTGTGTACCTTTACAACAAGGGTTAAGACACCTACAAACAGCTTTTACTAATTTCTTTGCTGGTCGTACTAAGTATCCTAACTTTAAGAAAAAACATCAGGGGGGAAGTGCCGAATTTACCAAATCAGCCTTTAAATTTAAAGACAAACAAATCTATTTAGCTAAATGCACAGAACCTTTACCTATTCGATGGTCAAGACAAATCCCAGAAGCTTGTGAACCAAGCACAGTAACAGTCAGATTACATCCTTCTGGACGTTGGCATATTTCAATAAGATTTGATGACCCAACGATTAAGCCTCTACCAGTAACAGATAAAGCCATTGGAATTGACTTAGGAATTAGTAGCCTCGTGATTACCAGCAATGGCGATAAAGTATCTAATCCTAAGCATTTTAAAAAGCATTATCGGAGACTGCGAAAGTCCCAAAAAAGCCTTTCTAGAAAACAGAAAGACTCAAAGAATCGGGAAAAAGCAAGAATCAAAGTAGCCAAGATTCACGCTCAAATCACCGATAGCAGAAAAGACCATTTACATAAGCTAACCACTCAATTAGTTCGTGAAAACCAAACGATTGTGGTTGAGAATTTAGCCGTCAAGAATATGGTCAAAAACCCCAAGTTATCTCAGGCAATATCTGATGTTAGTTGGGGAGAAATAACCCGACAATTAGCCTATAAATGCCGTTGGTATGGGAGAAATTTCATCGAAATAGATAGATGGTTTCCTAGCTCTAAAAGGTGTAGTAATTGCGGGCATATTGCTGAGAAAATGCCGTTAAATGTTCGAGAGTGGGATTGTCCAATCTGTGGGATTCACCATGACCGAGATATTAACGCCAGTAAAAATATTTTGGCCGCAGGGCTTGCGGTGTCAGTCTGTAGAGCGACCATAAGACCAGAACAGAGTAAATCTGTTAAGGCAGGTGCGGAACCCCGCAAGGGAAAGAAGCAGAAACCTAAATCGTGAGGTTTAGGAATCACCGTCCGTTTACGGCGGTGAGGATGTCAACGTTAGTTAAGTTAAATGTTCACCAGTTTATCTTGCTAAAGATTGACCGCTCAGGCAATAATGGGAAGGTTTATCATGCCCATTAAAGAATGCTGAACGCTTTTATTTGGCTACCGATTATAGGGGCGATACTGATTGCCTACACGCCTCTAGAGGCGAAAAAAGTGCGAGGATTAGCTCTAACTCTTGCTGTCGTTCTCTTACTGCTTAATATTCTCCTTGGCTGGCAATTTGACCCTAGTAACCCGCAAATGCAGTTCACGGTTAACCTGCCTTGGATTAATTTCCTCGGTTTCAATTATGCCCTCGGTGTTGATGGATTGTCATTCTCATTACTTTTTCTTAACAGCATCTTGACAATAATTGCTCTTTATGCTAGTGGTACAGAGGTTAACCGACCGAAATTTTACTATTCCCTGCTCTTGTTACTCAATGCCGGAGTAGCGGGGGCCTTTCTAGCGCAGGATTTACTGCTATTCTTCCTATTTTACGAATTAGAAATCGTCCCGCTTTACTTTCTCATTGCCATTTGGGGGGGTCAAAGACGCGGTTACGCGGGCATGAAATTTTTATTATACACGGCAATTTCTGGCTTTTTAGTGCTAATCTCTTTCCTTGGCTTAGTTTGGCTAACCGGTGCTAATAATTTCGCCTATAACCCCCTTTTATCGAATAATTTAGACGTTAAAACCCAATTACTGCTCCTCATCCCCCTTCTGATTGGATTAGCCATCAAAATCCCGATTTTTCCCTTTCATACTTGGCTACCGGATGCCCACGTCGAGGCATCTACCCCCGTTTCTGTGCTTTTAGCGGGAATATTACTCAAATTAGGAACCTATGGACTGCTGCGCTTTGGAGTCGGTTTATTTCTTGATGCTTGGGTAACTCTCGCCCCTTGGTTAGCAACGATAGCAGCTATCAGCGCCCTCTACGGGGCCAGTTGCGCTATTGCCCAAAAGGATATGAAAAAAGTAGTGGCCTATTCTTCCATTTCCCACATGGCCTATATTTTACTAGCGGCGGCGGCCACCACCAGATTAAGCATCACCGCGGCGATTTTGCAGATGATTAGTCACGGTTTAATTTCCGCTTTGTTATTTTTGTTGGTGGGAGTAGTGTATAAAAAAACTGGTAGTCGGGATGTGGATTATCTACGCGGTTTATTAAATCCGGAAAGAGGTTTACCAATCACGGGAATGTTAATGATTTTAGCGGCTATGGCCAGCGCTGGCATCCCCGGAATGGTGGGATTTATCGCCGAATTTTTGGTCTTTCGTGGCAGTTTCCCGATTTTCCCGATACAAACCCTCTTATGTTTGGTCGCTAGTGGTTTAACCGCAGTATATTTTCTCCTGATGATTAATCGGGTTTTCTTTGGTCGTTTAACCCCTGAATTATCGCGCATTCCTCGCAGTACCTGGCCCGAAAGATTTCCCGAAATTGCTTTGGCTTTATTTATTATTGTTTTGGGATTACAACCGAGTTGGATGATTCACTGGAGTGAAAACCAAGCATCAGTGTTATTAACCGGCACGGCAATCAGTCAAAGGCAATCATAGAAAGCTTTTCTGGAATTTTTTAAACCTAGACCGAAACTAACTTGTGGATAGGAGCCGAAACGTCAAAAATTTTTGGCTTTGCGGAGGGAATTAACCGTTAAAACCACCTGTTCCCCCACCAGTTCAATTTCTTCTAAAGTATTAAAACGACTCAACCCGAAGCGCAGGGAGGCATAAGCGAGAGATTCGGGGCGACCCAAGGCAGTTAAAACGTGGGAGGGGGCGGTATGGCTAGAAGAACAGGCAGAACCGGAGGAAAGCGCCACTATTGGCTGTAATCCTAACAATAACGCCGCACCGTCCACCCCTTCAATACTAATATTCAAATTTCCGGCTAATCTTTGGCTAGGATGACCATTGAGATAAATTCTGTCTAATTGACTGATAATCTCCCATAAACGGGCTTTTAACTGATTTAAGTGGCTGGTATCTTCTTCAATCGCTTTGATGCCCAATTCTACCGCCTTGGCAAAACCGACAATTTGCGGTGTAAATATTGTACCCGATCGCAGTCCCTTTTCCTGGCCTCCCCCTTGAATTTGAGCGGCGAGACGGACTCTGGGGTTCCGGCGCCGGACGTACAGCGCACCGATTCCCTTCGGTCCGTGGACTTTGTGGGCAGTTAAGGACATCAGATCTATATTCATTTCCTCCACATCTAGGGGAATTTTCCCGATTGCTTGGGCCGCATCCGTATGAAAAAGTACCTGATACTGGCGACAAATCGCCCCAATTGCCGCTAAAGGTTGAATCACCCCAATCTCGTTATTAGCCGCCATAATTGACAGCAAAATCGTGTCAGGACGTAAAGATTTTTCTAGTAGTTCCAAGTCAATTAAGCCATCACCACTGACGGGTAAAATTGTCACCTCAAAACCCAATTTTTCCAGATAATGACAGGGATCTAAAACGGCCCGATGTTCTGTCATCACCGTAACTATATGCCGTCCCTTGGCGAAATAAGCTTCGGCAACCCCTTTGATAGCCAGGTTATTGGCCTCCGTTGCCCCACTGGTAAAAATAATTTCTTCGGGACTACTATTAATAGCAGCGGCGATTGTTTCTCTTGCCTGTTTAACCGCGGCCTCGGCTGTCCAACCATAGACATGATTAATACTACTGGCATTACCAAAGTGTTCGGTAAAATAGGGCAACATCGCCGCCAGAACCTGCGGCTCCATCGGTGTCGTGGCGTGGCAATCTAGATAAATCGGCTTTTGAGACATATTTTTCCCTTGCGGGGGATTTGGGAAGGAGATATCCTCTGTTTTAAGAGAATCTCTGAAAGTGCATTGCTAATCTATGTTAACAAAAAAGTATCGGATAGCAGTCAACAGCTGACGACTCAGGCCAGAACTTTAAGATTTAATAATGAGAGCGCAATCGCTCTCTGACAGCAGTTACAATTTCCCTATCCCAATGTTGTTCAGTAACCCAACAGGATTAATAACACATATTTTCCCGCTCAATCATGGCTAAAAAATCGAAGGCATTTAGTGAACTGCTCAGGCTGCAGAAAATGTCCCAAGGATCCGAAAAACCCTTGAAAAGCTTTGAGAAGAAATTAAGAGAAAAGTCCTTGCCTTTCAAGGAAATTGTCGTCTCTCCTTCTGGGGAAGTCACAATGTCGGAAGTTCTGGAGGATTTTATCGAGCCTTACCGCGAATCCAATGAAACAAAGGGATCTATGCGAACACTGCTGACCATAGGGATAATCGCTTGGAATCTGGCGTTGTCCCCCGAGTCAAAGCGGCAAGAGATGATAGACCGAGTTTTTAATAAAGACCTTCTTAAAGGAGATAAAAGGCTCAAGGCGGATATTCAAGGGCTAATCGACGAGCTAATCGCTAGGAAAAACCGTTATTTCTCGGAAAACAAGCGGATGATTGTGGATTTTGAGTTAAAAGAGCTAGGAAGCGAGTATCATCTCTCGGTTGCCTCCAGCTTGTCGCCCGAATTTTCCGAGTCAGAGTTTGCCTTCAAAGTCGGCGACTCGGTCATCGTCAAACAGGGTGTACTCGACCCAGATTTGGGGACTGACATCGGTGGTTGGCAAGGAAGAATTGTGACAATTGAGCGGCAGAGCAATCTCATCGGCATTGAGTGGGATAGCATCACCCTGAAAAACATCCCCAGTTCGGTGATTGACCAGTGTGAAGTGGAAAACTTAGACTGGGCTCAAATGTGCCTCTTCTCAACGGATGTGGAATTAACCCAACCTCGAGATACAGAAGAAGATGTGGCCGCCATCATCGAAAATTTTGGGTCTGAAACCCCGTCGTTCTAGGTTGGCTTTACCGTTAAATATTAGCGCATTTACACGATATATGCTAGAATGTGAGACATGGAAAAAGCCTACTCGTTCCGATTTTACCCCACACCAGAACAAGAGTCGCTATTGCGGCGCACTTTGGGCTGTGTAAGATTAGTTTACAATAAAGCTCTCCACGAACGAACACAAGCTTGGTACGAAAAGCAAGAAAGAGTAGGCTACGCTCAAACTTCTTCAATGTTGACCGATTGGAAAAAACAAGAAGAATTAGACTTTTTAAACGAGGTAAGCTGTGTACCTTTACCACAAGGTTTAAGACATTTACAAACAGCTTTCACTAATTTCTTTGCTGGTCGTACTAAGTATCCTAACTTTAAGAAAAAACATCAGGGAGGAAGTGCCGAATTTACCAAATCAGCCTTTAAATTTAAAGACAAACAAATCTATTTAGCCAAATGCACA
>NZ_JAPZRB010000181.1:0-12701 GCF_027531105.1 Microcystis sp. LE18-22.4A | reverse complement strand
GAAATGGGGCGAAAGTCTGTGGACTCTGTGTAAGACAGTACATGGTTTTTTAACTGTGGTATGCGACGGTGGTGGAAGCAGAAACTTAAATCGTGAGGTTTAGGAATCGCCGCACTTTTAGGGCGGCGAGGATGTCAAGAATGCTGACTTTGTATATAGACAATTCTCAAAAACCGATGCTCTAAGGGAGCATCTCACCTTTGTAACCCCTAAATCAGGTTTTTATGTCAAGCTATTTTGAAAGCCTTGCTAGAAACCAGTTTTATGGATAAGTATAATTACTCACTTGCATAAATGAGATGCTCCCGAGAAAACGCTATGAGCAACCCTGAATTTTCCCTTGATATGCCTCTTAAAGAGCGACAAGAGAAATTTATGCAAATGTCCGATGAGAATATTGATTATTCAGATATTCCTCCCCTAGATGATGAATTTTTCAAGAATGCTAAACTGGTCAAACCAAATCCACAAACAGAGCAAATTAGTATCAGGTTGGATTCAGAAATCCTTGAGTGGTTTAGGAATCATGCTCAAGAAAAGAGCTATCACGACCTGATTAATAATGTATTACTAACCTACGTCAAACATCAATCCCAATAGCCGATTATCTGCCGAGTAAAGAACCTCGAAGAAGCGGTTATAAATGGCAATGATTACAAGCTCAATTGCAGCGTTTGCCTAAATTAAACCTCAAATGTCGGAGTTTTTTCAAACTCCGAAACACCTTATATGCTACAATTCACAAGCTGCGGCGAGAGAAACTTCATTATTAGGTAAATAATAGTCGTCCTTTTGGTTCAGGAATGATTCGTTCTAGTTGTTTGGCAGTTTCAATCCATTCTTGAATAACAAGTTCAGCATTTTGTACAGCTTCTTGATAGGTTTCTCCATCTGCCATACATCCTGCTAATTCTGGAACTTCAACAATAAAAGCTTGATCTTCCTCACTCCAATAAATAATTAATTCATAGCGAATTTTCATCTTTCCCTCCTAATTTATATTTTAAGATTAGATTACGAATTTGTTTGACTTGATAAGTTATGTAGGTTGGGTTGAACAGAGTGAAACCCAACAATTATAGGCTTTGTGTTGGGTTTCGTGCCTCAACCCAACCTACTACTACTGAACCAGAGAACAAAGAATCATCATAACATTATTGATCATCGGGCAAAGCTAAAATTTCATCCCCAATTAAATCAGGTAAATTTTCGGTATGAACGTGCAAGTGAGTAATTGAGCCTATTAATTCTGCCAAAATATCCCCTTTTTGGTCATCAGTTAGGCTTGGTAATTTAAGCTGACTTAGTAAGAATATAACCGCCTCGCATTCTTCACCTAATTCAGATAATAGAGTGGCCAAGGTAGAGTTGACTTTCAAGGGTTTTTCAGTGTTTGAAATCATTGCTTATTTTCCTCTGTTTAATCGCTTTTCTGCTCTAGATAAACTTTTTTCTAAACCTTTAATTTCTCTTTTCCAGTAATTAATTAAGTTTTCATCGGGGGATTCTTTTTGTTCCTCATTGGCAATTTTTTGATGATGGATCAGAATTTGATAACGAATGCTTTCAACAGATTTACGAAATTTCTTTTTTGACAAGTATTTACTCCTAACTTGCGGTGGTTAATATCTATCGTAATTATAAACCATAGATTATGTAGGGGAAAATGGCATTTACCCTCCTGGGGTGACGGTGACAGGTATCGAATCGCGGAACCCCTGATAACCTCGTGTGGAAACGATGTAGGATCGGAGTTTGAAAAAACTGCGACACGCCTTATATGCTACAGTTCACAAGCCGCAGCGCGAGGAGAGAACACAACCCCCCACCATAACATCGCCCAATCCCCCAATTTCCAAACAACACCCCCCAACGGGAGGTGTCCCTTGGGTGCTGTCGATGGTGCGTTTGTACTCCATATCATGAAATCTGAGTAATTTTTCTTTCCCCAGTTTCCGTTGACTCGCCAGCCGACTGCGTCCCCAAAACGTTCCCACGTTTTACGATTATAGTCGCCGATCGGGTTGCCTGTCTGCTTGTAGATCGCCAGTTGGACAGAAAAGCCGAACTTGCCCCCAGAGGCTGCTAACCATTCTTGGTCGATGATTCGCAAATCTTCACAGGAAAATTTCTGGGCGAAGTCAAAGTCGATTTCTTCTGCCGATCGTTTAGCGGCCGCCAGCATGAGATCCGCTGTTTTTTGATCGGCTTCTTTCCATTTCTTTTGTTGCAGGAGTTCTCGTAGCGTTGTATAGTCCACGCCAGTGGTTGAGGAGATGAGGGTCGATCTCGGTTGAATTGGCGGATTTGATGGTGTAGGTTTCGGTGGCGTAAGCACGGGGGGCGATGGGGTAACAGGGGGAGGACTGAACGGAGGAGGCGATACTGCAACGGATTGCTGTGGATTGAGATAAAACTCACCCCCTTCTAAATTCCCTTCTGTCCAAGGCTGTTGGGCCGCGTTAGTTTTTTCCTTAACTGATGTGCTGACCCGCCGAAACATCAACTGCACATCGATGTTAGGTTTCTTGATATTTTCGAGTAATGCCGAAGTAAAGGGAGAATTGCGCTGTCCCACCCCATCTGCCGCCGTATTTCCTTCCCTCGTCGCGTAGGCAATAATAATGCCAGTAGGAGGAGAAACAGCCGTCAATCCCCGGACATTGCTACTCCGACGGCTCGATCTCCACCGCCGATAAAACGGATTATCCCGACAAGCATCAATAATAATAATATTGACCTGATTTCTAGCTTCTTCCATTGCATTCAGCACCTTACCCAAAGCAACCGCCTCATAACGGGCATCTTTCTCATTCAGAAGTTGTGCCTTGAGGGGAATTAAATAATTTTCTCCTTCTACCTGTACCCCATGCCCCGCATAATAAAAGACACCCACGCCACCCTTACGCAATTGTCGGCTGAAATCGTTGATCGCTGTCTCCATCGATCGCAAATCCTGATTTTGCAACAACGTCACCTCAAAATCCAACTCCCGTAAGGCCTTCGCCATATCCGTCGCATCATTGACAGGATTAGATAATGCGCCTTCCTCATAGTTCGCATTGCCAATCACCAGGGCAAATTTAGGCTGTTTCTGCGCCACTAATCGAGGATCGATCCCCTTCAATTGCCCTTGTGGAGATGGCAAACTGAAACTCGCATCCTTCGCCAAAACAACGGTTTTAGGGGTAATATTAGCGGCAAATCCCGCAAAAGCAATGACGGTTAAACCAGTAGCAACAGAGAAAAAAATCGGTTTCAGAGGCAACATAGAACAAACTCAGCGATTTTTAAACTCAATAACAACTTACTCAATTTCTCCTATGTGAATCGTCATTTTTGCTGACGAATTCAAGAGAATCTTTTTCACTCCGTGGGGTTTATTCTAGGTGTCTTCTAACAATCGTTCTCGCCCTTGAGGACTCATGGTTGCTAGGTTGATCGTCGCTTGTCTGGGAGGATTTCCTAGCTTCAATGCTTGAAGGGGGAAATCTGGCAATATTTTACTTCCTCGGAACCTAATCGGCAGAGGCTTTCCTGTAATCCAGACATCTCCCTGAAAAGCGATCGCCTTAACTTGTGTCAACGGAACCTTTTCCGAATAACCCCCGGCCGAAAGCGTCAAACTCGTTTGATTAAAAGCCGTTAATTGCCCCGTCAGAGAAGCCCCCTGTTTCCTCGTCACCGTCGCCTTATCCGGCACCGCCACCTCCAACACCGTCCCCTGACTGCGCGCGGAACCCTGCCATCCCGCCCAATGCCCCTCATTCGCCACACCCAGCCACAGCAAAGCCAAAACGCTCCCCCGCAAAATAGTCTTCTTCACCGGATTAACCTCTCTATATCCAGATAAATAAGAAATGATAGAATCCTAACACCTCTTTTCTGCGCTCACAACTAGGCTGTTTGTCATGGCTGAACCCCAGACCACCCCCGAATACAATCCCCTCGGCAAACTCCTCGGCGTGCTGGCATTGTTAGCCGCTGGCCTGTACTTTACTGGATGGACTTATCGCTGGACTTACTTCAGCTTCTTTCAACTCGAAGTCACCACCCTTAACCTACCCGGCGAATCCTTTTATCTTGCCGCCTTTCAAACCTTTTTCAGGGAACCCCTCGCCTTCCTGAGAACCATTCTCGTTTTGAGTGTGACAGTCTTCGCTATTCTCGTCACCTTGCACTGGGGTCAAAAATGGGGCAGTAAATACCTACGAAGATTGCCCTTTACTTTTAATGAAGCCCAGACAAAGATTCTTAACTTTTTCGCCTCTCTGCTGAATGAGCTAATTATCGTCCTCTTTATCCTCACGGCCCTCTTTTGGCTGGCCCGTTGGCAAGCCCAAGCGGATGCTTGGAAAGATGCCGTCAACGAAACCTCTTCACTGCCCGTCGTCACCCTTCTGATGTCTAAAAATGCCCCTTTAGGACGCAAACTCGATAACCCCCTCGATAATCCGACTGACTTGCGGATCATCGGCGATCGCAAAGCCTCCGTTCGCCTCCTTGGTGAAGAACTCACCGACCTCAGCGACCCCAACAAACCCAGAGTTTGGCGACTTCTTCTCAAAGGAGACGGTTATGCCTATATTTTCCCCGCCTTACCGAAAAAAGCTCCCAGGTTGACCATTCCCGTGGCGATCGTTTATGAAAAAGATAATGGTGTTCAGCTAACCATTCTCAATGCTTCCCCGTCTCCACAGTAAAATAGGCAATGCTCACCCTAGTCATGCAAGGCGTAAAATTTCCCAGATTTTCAGATATTCTCGCTAACTACTTTTGTAGGTCTTCATTGGCCCGAAAAATCGCTTCTTGACCACCACTAGAGGACACAAAACCCATAAAAGCTTTGACTGCTTCACTAGCAGGTTCTTTGTAAACGTAGTAAAGGGTACGCTGCCAGGGATAATTAGGTTCACTGGCTGAAATTCCGTCCACAGCGAGCGCCCTGACGGTTTTTTGGTTGGCAATTTGGCTATAGGTTGCGTAACTAATGCCATTCAGTCCCAAAACTCGCAAAATTGGGGTGGTGGCATCCCTATCCATCATTTTAAAATTAGTTCCCGTACCAAATTCCCCCCCTTGCAGCACTTCCTGACGAAAACTTTGATAAGTGCCACTAATAGGAGGACGATTAATCACTTGAATAGTAGCAGCAGAACCGCCCACCTCCGACCAAGAGGTGATTTTTCCGGTAAAAATATCTTTAACTTGGGCAGTGGTTAACCCCCCCGCAAAGGGGTTTTTTACTCCCACCACAATAGCGATCGCATCTCGAACGATCGGACTAGAAGCCAATCCCTGAGAGCGTTCCGACTCGGTTAAAGGTCGTGACACCGCCGCAATATCGATCGCCCCCCGGGCCACTTCCTCTAATCCCTTATCAGATCCTTGAGCATTTGTCAAGACTTCTACCCCCTGAAATTTGGCCGTTAAAGCGGCTTTTAAGGCTTGATTAATCTGTACCATACTGGTAGAGCCGTTAATGCGAATTGTCGTGCCACTGGGGATAGAAGTCGGTGGGGCAAAACTGACCACTCCCTGGGGTGAAGGGGGAGGGGGTAGGGGAGAGGAGGCACTTCCCGATGTTGGGGATTTTTGCGGACTTTTACTGCTGCCACAGAGAAAGAATTCTTGACCCGCAGCACATTGACTTTGTAGCCAGAAGTAACCCCCACCTAAAATGCCCGCAGTGGCTAAAAGAGCGATTATTAAAGCAGTTGTTTCGTTTTTTTGAGACATACCCATCATTTGCTGACATTAGGGGGTCGATCACCTCGACACCAGTGATCAATTGAAGTTTCGATGATATTATCTTAGTGCATGGAAATCCACTCTTAATTTAGGACTGTATATCATGACCCACGCACCTATATCCCCAGTCGTACTGGTTATCCTTGATGGTTGGGGTTATCGCCCGCAAAGGTCGGATAATGCGATCGCAATGGCGAAAACCCCGATTATGGATAGTCTCTGGGAAGTGTATCCCCACACCTTAATCCGCACCTCCGCTAAGGATGTGGGACTACCAGAAGGACAGATGGGCAACTCGGAAGTTGGCCACCTGAATATCGGAGCGGGGCGAGTTGTACCACAGGAGTTAGTACGAATTTCCGATGCGATCGAAGATGGTTCGATTCAACAAAATCAGGCTTTATTAAAACTCTGCGCCGAGATTCGCCCCAAAAAAAGCAAATTACACCTGATTGGTTTATGTTCCGAGGGGGGAGTCCATTCCCATCTCGATCACTTACTGGGATTATTAGACTTAGCGAAAGTGCAAGGGATTAGCGATGTCTGCATTCATGTCATCACCGATGGTCGCGATACTAATGTCACCGACGGAATGCTCGCTATTAAACGGATTCAAGAACATATTAATAAAATTAAACTCGGTCGCATGGTGACTCTCAGTGGCCGTTATTATGCCATGGATCGGGATCGCCGTTGGGATCGGGTGGAAAAAGCCTATAACGTGATGACCAGTGATCAAGGTATCGACGGGCGATCGATTACTGAAGTATTACAGGCATTTTATGATCAAAATATTACCGATGAATTTATTCCCCCCACCAGAATTGCACCGGGGGCGATCGAAGCGGGCGATGGGGTGATATTCTATAATTTCCGTCCCGATCGAGCTAGACAGTTATGTTATGCCCTGACTATGCCCGATTTTGAAGATTTCGATCGAGATTTAATTTCTCCGCTTAGTTTTGTTACTTTCACCCAATACGATCCGAAATTACCGGTAGATGTGGCCTTTGCTCCCCAGAATTTAAATAATATTTTAGGACAGGTGATCGCTCAACAGGGATTAAAACAGTTTCGTTGTGCGGAAACCGAAAAATATCCCCACGTCACCTACTTTTTTAATGGGGGGTTAGAAAAACCCTTTGAGGGAGAAGTACGCGAATTAATTCCTAGTCCAAAAGTCGCCACCTATGACCAAGCTCCGGCCATGTCGGCAGCCGCGGTGACAACAGCGGTCTCTGCGGCGATCGAACAGGGGATCTATAGTCTGGTGGTAGTCAATTACGCTAACCCCGATATGGTGGGTCATACGGGCATTTTAGACGCGGCCATGAAAGCAGTGGAAACGGTGGATCTATGCTTGGCTAAGTTGTTAAGTAGCGTCAATAAATTGGGGGGAACAGTGTTAATCACCGCGGACCACGGTAACGCGGAAACGATGGTGGATGAGTCGGGTAATCCTTGGACGGCCCACACGACTAATCCCGTTCCTTTAATTTTAATTGAAGGGGAAGGGAGAAAAATACCCGGCCACGGTGGCGATGTGCGGCTGCGGGATGATGGTCGTTTAGCCGATATTGCCCCCACTATCCTGGAAATTCTCTCTATTCCCGTCCCAGTAGAAATGACCGGGCGATCGCTGATTAAACCGGCCGAAGTGGAAATTAAAGCCAGTCGCACTCCCGTCCGCATCTCGCTTTAACGAGTAAAAAGTCAATAAAGGGGAATTTTATGCTGAAAACCATCGAAGGTGTTTATCGAGATGGACAAATACACCTAACCGAGTTACCCAATGATATTAGCGATCGCTCACAAGTGCTGGTGACTTTTCTCGATCAAATCGATCCTAGTAAGCTCAGACAACTGATGGAGTATTTAGAGAGCATTGAGGGGATTCAGCAAGGTTTTGAGGAGATAAACTCCGGTAAAACCCGTCCTCTTGCCGATTTTGCCCAAGAAATGGCCGAAAAATATGGTATTTCAGGTTGAAATTACCCCAACTGCCACGGCACAGATCGAAAAAGCCTATCGCTGGTATCGAGGTTATAATGCCGAGTTTGCTGACCGTTGGTTTCGAGGATTAATGAATGCTATTGCGACTCTGCAAGAGAAACCAACTCGTTGTGCTTTAGCGCTCGAACAGACGATTTTTCTACCCAAAGAAGTCCGACAACTTTTTTATGGGAAAGGCAAAAATGTCTATCGAGTGCTTTTTACAATTAGAGATAGTACGGTTTATGTGTTATATGTTCGCCATAGCGCCCAAGCACCACTAACACTTGAGGATATAGAGGATGAAGAGGACTCCAGTTGATAACTAATTCAAAGCTGACGGCTTGATAACTGCTATACTTTGTAATGGAAAATAGAGAGTAATAATCATGACAGTGGTGCTGGTAGTACAGATTATTTGGGCGCTGGCGGCGGCCTTTCTGGCGATTTTGGTGTTATTACACAGTCCCAAAGGGGATGGTATTGGCGGTATTGGCGGCCAATCACAGATTTTTACCAGCGCAAAAACGGCGGAAAAAACCTTAAATCAGGTGACTTGGGCGTTGGGGACGGTATTTATCACCCTAACTATTGTACTGAGCGCTGGCTGGTTAAATCGCTAAATGCTAAGAGGTCGGTTCTCTTTTCTAGGACTCGCAGCCTTGGCGAGTCTTTTGCTGTTTTCCTATTCTTTGATCGCCGACAGTCGGTCGCTACCGGAGTTAAAAACCCATCCTTTACCCGCTAATTTAGCCCAATGGCAAGAGCAAAACCAGTCCGGGGATTATTTTGATGCTGTGGAAATCAGTCCCGTGGGGGCGTTGATTTGGTCGCAATTTCCCGTGAAGATTTATATTCAGAGCGATCGCAGTTCGTGGCTGAGTTTAGTACAACAGGCGATCGCTGAATGGGGGCAGTATTTGCCGATCGAGTTGGTAAATCGGGCAGAATTGGCCGATATCCTCATTAAACGGGAGTTACCGCCGTCGGGAGTCCGTTTTAATGCCGAAACGGGTAAGTTAGAACTGCCTCGGGTGCGTTCTGCCATAACACAATACGAGATTTTTGTCAAGGAAAATCGCCTAACTCATCGGATGAGTATCCAGATTAGTCCTAATTTAGCCGAGCGGTCGGCCTTAGCGGCAGCGCGGCACGAATTAGGTCACGCTTTGGGAATTTGGGGTCATAGTCCCCTAGAGACGGATGTGATGTATTTCGCTCAAACTAGAGATATTCCACCGATTTCTAGCCGGGATATTAACACTTTAAAAAAGGTTTATCAGCAGCCAACTCAGTTAGGTTGGCAGATGAATCAGCTGCTCAATAGTGAGGTACAAAGTTTTCGTTTTCGGGAGACAGGAGACTAAGAGGAGAAAAAAGACAACAGACGACTAAAATATCTGTATAACCTCTGATTATGTCAAATTTATCTAGTATTTTAGATATTCTGATCTGATAGCAGCTCAAGAGCTTACTTTTGCCAGAAGTCTAATAGCCAAATGTTCTGGGAATATTTTGTGCTATAACAGACGGGTTACTTTAACTATCCTGAGTACAGAAAGAATCATGTTTAAACAGACTAAAATCCTCGGTTTAACGATTTTAGCTTCAGTTTTCAGCTTTACGCTCTCCTCAGCTAAAGCGGCTACTGTTCAGTTTAACACCCAGGGAAATATCACCGGCATTAAAGATCTAGTCGTCAATAATTCTTCCTACAATGTTAATTTTGTTCAGGATACTTTTAGCAATTTATTCGGCAATCCCTCTAATTTAAATCTGCAACCCACCTTTTGGCTAAATGCTCAGGGTGCAGAAGCGGCACGGAATGCCATTGATAATGTCCTAACAACGACTTATCCCGCTTTAATTGCTTTAGGTGAGACGCAAAACACAGGGAATTATGTTATTCCGCAACAATCTGCCTTCTTGGGTTTGAGTGTCATTGATAGCCAAGGCAATTTTACTTATCCTTCTGATTTGTTTGGTGCTGTCCTGGGAAATTATGGATCGTATTATGCAGGTCGTAAATGGCAGGAACACTTGGCGCAGATGTATCAATACGGAGGAATGTGCGCTTGCACGATAAGTTACAATATTGATCCCGATATATATGGAATCGCTATTGATGCAACCCGTACCTTTGCGCTTTTTTCTCCTAATCAGGCTCCGGTTTCTGTTACTACAGCAGCAACCATTCCGGAATCTGATAATCTGATGGGTGTCATCGCAATAGGCTTATCTATTTTCTTTTTCTTTCCCCAAAAATTCAATTTACCGAAGCATCACAAGGTTTAGAAGTGAGCGTTTCCGGCAATACCAACAGCATCCAAGTGGGGTTAAATCCGCGACTAGCGATCGCCCAAATTCAAGGCAGTTTTTTATCCCGTTATCTTGGTAGCGAGGCGATCGTGGCGATAATTTCCTTTTCTGCTGGTTTAATCGTTTCCTTGCTTTCGTGGCTATTCGATAATTTTGCCGCTTCTCCCTAAAAATTACCGTCCCGCTCGCTAAACTGCCAAATTGATAAGATCCTTTGACCTTTCGCCGCCCTATTGAGCAAAACTAGGTATAAACACTTTCTTAAGAATTAACCTATGTCACAATAGATGAAGATAAACCAAATAGTGTGAAGTTGTAAACTAGGTATTACTGAATGGAACCGCTTTATCAGTACGCGTGGCTAGTTCCCGTCCTGCCTTTGGTAGGCGCTACCCTAGTCGGCGCGGGCTTAATTTCCTTTAATGAAGTCACCAATCGTCTGCGACAGGTGAATGCTGTATTGATCATTTCTACCCTCGGCGCGTCGATGGTGCTGTCTTTTGCGCTGTTGTGGAGTCAAATCAATGGACACGCTCCCTACAACCAAATGATCGATTGGGCATCGGCGGGTAACTTTCACCTGAAAATGGGTTATACGATCGATCACCTCAGCGCTTTAATGTCGGTTATCGTCACCACCGTGGCCTTTTTGGTGATGATTTATACCGATGGTTACATGGCCCATGACCCCGGTTATGTGCGTTTTTACGCCTATCTGAGCATTTTTAGCAGTTCTATGCTCGGTTTGGTCATTAGTCCCAACCTCGTCCAGATCTACGTTTTCTGGGAATTGGTGGGGATGTGTTCCTATCTGCTAGTAGGTTTCTGGTTCACTCGTCCGGCGGCCGCCGAGGCCTGTCAAAAAGCCTTTGTTACCAACCGCGTCGGCGATTTTGGCTTATTACTAGGAATGCTGGGTCTTTTCTGGGCTACCGGCAGCTTCGAGTTTGATATCATGGGTGAACGTCTAGAGGAATTAGTCTCTTCTGGAGCCATTGCCGGCAGTTTAGCAGCATTATTCGCCGTTTTAGTCTTCCTTGGACCCGTGGCCAAATCAGCCCAATTTCCCCTTCATGTCTGGCTACCGGATGCCATGGAAGGTCCGACCCCGATTTCGGCCCTGATTCACGCCGCCACGATGGTGGCCGCCGGAGTTTTCCTGATTGCTCGGATGTATCCCGTTTTTGAGCCAATTCCCACGGCGATGACGGTAATTGCTTGGACGGGGGCCTTTACTGCCTTCCTAGGGGCAAGTATCGCCCTCACCCAGAATGATATCAAAAAGGGTTTAGCCTATTCCACCATCTCCCAATTGGGTTATATGGTTATGGCTATGGGTATCGGCGCTTATAGTGCGGGATTATTCCACCTGATGACCCACGCTTATTTTAAAGCGATGTTGTTCCTCGGTTCTGGTTCGGTCATCCACGGTATGGAGGATGTGGTCGGTCATGAGCCGGTTTTAGCGCAAGATATGCGGATGATGGGCGGTTTACGCAAGTATATGCCCATTACTGCCCTAACTTTCCTGGTGGGAACTCTGGCCATCTGTGGGATTCCTCCCTTCGCTGGTTTCTGGTCGAAGGATGAAATTCTCGGTTTAGCTTTTGAGGCGAACCCGTCCTTATGGTTAATCGGTTGGGCCACTGCGGGTTTAACAGCTTTTTATATGTTCCGGATGTACTTTAACACTTTTGAAGGGGAGTTTAGAGGCACTAATAAGGAGATTAAACGCCGACTGTTAGCCAATGCGGGTGCGATTCCCGCTTTTGGACCGGGGGCAATGAATGTTAAGCAATTAGACTCGGAAGCACAGGAAGAAGACAACCACGGCCATCATGCCCATGAACCCCACGAATCGCCAATTACTATGACTTTACCTCTAATGATTTTAGCGGTTCCTTCTTTGTTAATCGGTTTGGTGGGTAAACCTTGGCAGAATTTCTTCGAGGGTTTTATTCATGTTCCTAACGAAGTGGTGGAAGAAGTTCATGCTTTTGATTGGACAGAGTTTCTGATTATGGCGGGTAATTCGGTGGGGATTGCTTTAATCGGGATTACTGTCGCTTCTTTGATGTATCTCCAGAAGAAAATTGACCCCGCAACTATTGCCGAAAAATTCCCCGTTTTGTATCGTTTTTCCCTGAACAAATGGTACATTGATAATCTGTATGATCGAGTTTTCGTCCAGGGTTGTCGTCGTCTCGCGCGGCAAATTATGGAAGTGGATTATCGCGTTATCGATGGGGCAGTGAATTTAACTGGTTTAGCTACTCTTGTCAGTGGTGAAGGTCTCAAATACCTCGAAAATGGTCGCGCCCAATTCTACGCTTTAATTGTCTTTGCCGCAGTTTTGGGTTTAGTAATTGTCTATAGTCTGGTGTAGATTTTTAATCGGTTGACTAAAGATTTTTAGGGGCGCAAAGCCCCTTTTTTCAGCTTTAAGTCACTCTTTTTAAGGATAATTTAGGGGGAGCAAACTTTTTCAGCAAACCCTATTTAGGGGCTGCTGAAAAAGCTTTTCTGGGGGCAGGGTGTGGGGTGTGGGGTGTGGGGTGTGGGGTTTGATCGATTTTCAGGTGGTCAACTACCTAATTTTCAGGGAAAAAGTACCTGAATTTTCCCCCCTATCCCCGCAA
>NZ_JAPZRB010000057.1:0-4749 GCF_027531105.1 Microcystis sp. LE18-22.4A | reverse complement strand
CAAAGGAATTGGTTATATTAGTGGAGATACCGAAAAAAAGCTATCTGTAAGCGATACCAATGGTCAACGATTGGGACAGATAGCTGTTAGTAAGATTCAGTTAATTCGTCGTTCTAACGGTTTAATTGTTTCTCGCTAACTTATATAAAGCCGCCCTCCGTTATCGCTAAAGGGCGGGTTTCAGACCCAGTTTTTCGATGATTTAGTCATCCATAATGGGAAAGAATCGCGGGATTCCGTGGGGGTGATATTGGAAGTCAAGAAACCCAGCAATAAAAGCGAGATGCTGCGGAGAGACAAACTCAACTGTAAAGCATTACAGGAATTACTCCTCTACTTCCTTCGGGAAAGAATAACCGAGAAAAACCTAGAGATAAAACACCTGATTGCTACCAATATATATGAGTGGTTTATCTTTGACGGGAATATCTTCGAGAGACTATTCGCACAAAATCAGGAACTCGTCAGACAGTTTAATGACTTTGAGACGGGGAGACTAACGGGAAAAACCACCGACTTCTTCTACAAACAGATAGGAGAACCTTTCCTTAACTCCAGACTCGATTCCCTGACATACACCCATTTTGACTTGCGGGAATACACCCAAACCATCTGGGAGGACGAACATAACCTCATCAGTCTCTATAAAATCTTTTCTCCCGAACACCTCTTAAAACTCCCCTTTGCGAACGATAGCAACAGTCTCGACAAAAACTTTTATAGTGAACTGCTGCATATCATCGGATTGACAGAGATAAAAGAGGGAGGAAAAAAACTCATCCAACGTCTGCAACCGGCAGCGCGTCAACCTGGTTCGCTGCTAGAGAACGCTATCAGTCAAGTGGAGAGTTTAGATAAAATCTCTCGTTTACCCAATCCCGAGGAATTTGGGGAGACGGAAGAGGAGAGACTATTGAATATCGGTTTAGAGTTGGGGATAACCTGGATAAATAGAATCCTCTTCCTCAAACTATTAGAAGCGCAGATAATTAGGTATCATCGGGGGGATAAATCCCTAGGGTTTCTCAATTTAAGCAAAATTGCCGACTATGACGACTTAAATCGCTTATTTTTCAGCGTCTTAGCAAAAAAACAGTCAGAAAGAAGCAAAGACATCCAGAATATCTATACTCAGGTTCCCTATCTCAACAGTTCCCTATTTGAACCGACAGACTTAGAACAATCAACCATAGTTATCAGTAACCTGCGTTCGGAGAATTTAGAGATTTTTGCGGGAACAGTCTTAAAGGATAGTCAGGGGAAAAAGCGAACAGGAGAAATCAACGCTTTAGCATACCTATTCGAGTTTCTCAATGCCTACGATTTTAGCAGCGAAGGTGGGGAAGCGATACAGGAGGATAACAAGACTCTTATCAATGCGTCGGTGTTGGGATTAATCTTCGAGAAAATCAACGGATATAAGGATGGTTCCTTTTTCACCCCCGGTTTCATCACTATGTATATGTGTCGGGAAACGATTCGACGCGCAGTGATAGAGAAATTTAACCAGAGTCAGGGATGGGATTGTCAGACAATCGAGGATGTATATAACCGCATCAAAGATAAAACGGCAGCCAATGCTATTATCAATAGTCTCAAAATTTGTGATCCTGCGGTGGGTTCGGGACATTTTCTTGTTTCTGCTTTGAACGAGATAATCGCGATTAAGAGTGAGTTACAGATTTTATTGGATAAAGAGGGTAAAACTCTCAGGGATTATCGGGTTGAGGTGGTGAACGATGAGTTAATCGTCACCGATGATGACGGTAATCTGTTTGAGTATAATCCCCGCAACCGAGAAAGTCAGCGCGTACAGGAGACTTTATTTCAGGAAAAACAGCGTCTGATTGAGGGGTGTCTCTTTGGAGTTGATATCAATCCCAACTCGGTGAAAATCTGTCGGTTGCGTTTATGGATTGAGTTACTCAAGAATGCTTACTACAAAGCAGATAACGAGTTAGAGACGTTACCGAATATCGATATTAATATCAAGGTTGGCAATTCTCTGATTAGTCGCTTTGGGTTATCCAATGATTTACAAGTCTTTTCCCGCAAAAATCGTTTAAGTATCGAGAGTTATAAGGATGCGGTGAGAGTCTATCGCAACGCGGAGGATAAATCGCAAAAGCGCGAGATGGAGAGATTGATAAGTGAGATTAAGAGTAGTTTTCGTCAGACTTTACAGGGAGATAATCCTCTGAAAAAGCGCTTGCGCGGTTTGGAAACGGATTTATATAGTCTAGAGAATCAAATTTTGTTATTTGAGGAGTCACCCAAGGAAAAGAAAGCGCGGGAAAGGAAGATTAGTCAGTTAAGGAATGAGATTGATAAGTTACGTCCGCAACTGGAGGAGATTGAAAGCGGTAAGATTTATCATAATGCTTTTGAATGGCGCTTCGAGTTCCCCGAAGTTCTAGATGATAAGGGGAATTTTATCGGTTTTGATGTGGTAATTGGCAATCCTCCTTATGGAGTGAAATTCAAGGAAATGGAAAAGAGTTTTTATAAAACAAAATATCCTATTTCGAGTCAAGGGAAAATCGATTCTTTTAAATTATTTTATGAAAGAGCTTATCAACTTTTAAAATCTCAATACTATCAATGCTATATTGCTCCTAATACATTTCTTTATAACACTCAATCTGAATCTCTAAGAAGTTTTCTTATTCAAAATACACATATTATTAAAGCTATTGAGTTGAGAAAGAATATTTTTGAAGATGCTCCTGATGTAGTCACTGTAATAAATATTTCCCAATATATTAAACCGAAAAAAGACTCAACTACTTCTGCGATGGTTGCCTATCCAGATTATAAATATAATAATCTATATGATGATGAATGGGAAATTATTCAAGAAATACCATACTCAATTTTTATAAATGATAGAGAGAAGAAAATTAATCTCAGAAGAAAACTTATATTAGATGAAATTATAAACAATATGAACAAATTTAGAAAATTAGGCGAGCTTTTTCAACTGAAACAAGGTACAAAACCCTATGGAGATAAGGAAAATAAAAATACTGACCTATTATCTAATAATCAAATAGATCAAAGCTGGGAACCAGCAATTAATGGAAGAAATATTGCTTCCTATAGTATAGTATTTGAAAACTTATACGTTAAGAGAAGCAAAGAATTACATAGTTGTTTGCCAAAAGAAATAGTAGATACTGAAAAAATTTATTTTCAGAGAATGCGAAAAATATCATTATTTCCTAGAATAGTTGCTTGTTATGATAGGGATGGAAATCATGGATTATATACTTGTTCTGTTATTTATAAGAACAATTTAAATACGGTAAATTTAGATTTAAAGTATTTATTGGGAATTTTAAATTCTCATTTAATAAATATTTGGTATAAAAATTTTGATACTGATCTAGAAATAAAGCTTGTCTCGGTAAAAAGTATTCCAGTAAGAGAAATTAGTCAAGAACAACAGCAACCTATAATTGCACTTGTAGATCAAATTCTCACGGCTAAAAAATCTAATCCCAAAGCTGACACCAGCGAGTTAGAAAAAGAGATTGACAAAATAGTGTATGAATTGTATGGATTAAGCGAGGAGGAAATCAGGATAATAGAGGGAGAAATCAAATAAATATAAATGTAGTGGATTGTTTCAGCTAATTTGGTGTATTAGAAAAATGCTATAAATTCTATAATCTAAGATTTTAAGCCGAAATCTATTGCCCTATTTTAGTTGAAACAGTCCAGTAGGGTGTGTTAGCGAAGCGTAACGCACCCAAAAGCATCCCAAAGGACTGACAAAAATTTGATCCCCCTAAATCCCCCTTTTTAAGGGGGACTTAAATTTAATACATTTGTTCTTATGAACTCCCAATCGAACTTTAAAACCCATCTCCGCGCTTCCCCTATACCTTCCTCTTACCTATTGCAAGAGTGCCTTATCTCAACAAGTAATTTAAATTCAGTACAGCTTACACCCAAAAGAATCTCAACCAAAATGCTTGACAAAAGCCAAGACTTGACTTATACTTTTTATATAATGGGAATCCGTGCCTAAATATATATAGGGGTTTTCAGAGAAATTAACGAGCGAAAGAAATAGGGACGAAAAGGAAAGCTTTGCCGCAAGGATTAAAGCTGGTTTGGTTAGACTAACTTTATCGAAAATTTGGGTTAAAACCCCGTCGTTTTACGACGGCTTTTCCTGATTTTTGATGTAGCACTTAAGAACTTCCAGTGGCGCACCTCCTACAGAAGATACAAAATAACTGGGCGACCAAAGAGCGTCTTTCCCGTATGGCTTAGGATATCCAGCTTGTCCATACCTACGACTAGAGACTCCTTTTAAAGAATTGACCATTACAGAAATAGATAGTTTCGGCGGGTATTCAATCAATGCGTGTACATGATCGGACTCCCCGTTAAATTCCAATATCTGAAAATTCATCTTTTCCGCAACTTCCCTAAAAGATTTTTCAACCAAAGTCAGACTTTTACCAGTAAAAACCTTTCTTCTGTATTTTGTCACACAGACCAAGTGTATCTTTAGATCGGAAACAGAGTTTCTTTCTTTTCGCAACCGACTTGACATTATTGACAGACCTAGTTAAAATAAATACAGACACAAATATCTTAACCCAATGAAAGCGAGGTATCAATACCGTATTTACCCAACAGACCAACAAAAGAGGCTTTTGTCTCAATTGTTCGGGTGTGTGCGCGTTGTCTGGAACGATACCTTAGCTTACTGTCAAGAACTCTATCGACAAGGGG
>NZ_JAPZRB010000213.1:0-13092 GCF_027531105.1 Microcystis sp. LE18-22.4A | reverse complement strand
GAGAATGACCGGGGGAACTCTGAAATTTTCGGCTTAGTTGCCGGCAGCTTGCCGCCAACTCACTCCTCTAGATAAGTATTTTGACTCACGCCCCTTCCTCTTTTGAGACGTTGTGACACTTAGGGTGCGGAATGTGGGCTTAAGATTAGCCGAATCTCCCCCAATCCCTTTACTGTTGCCTCTTGCCTCTTGCCTCTTGCCTCGTCTCAACAAGCAATTTAAATGCTTAACAGCTTACTACTGATCAGCCGCCTCATCGGAAGCCCCCCAGTGGTGCACTTCAAATTTGAATCGGCGCTTCAATCAATGTGCATGGTGCGTTCCCCAAAAATCGATCGGTGGAGCAGTAGGAGCCACATTAGGGAACGCACCCTACAAGATTGTGATCACACTTTTTTGAGTTGAGACATAGAATCTTTGTAAAATGGGTTGAAATATTGCAATAGAATCATTCTCCCGCAATTGTCAAAACTTTTCTGTAGAGTGTTTCGCTAATTCGGAATTCTGCTTTTAAGATTAGCTGATCAACAATCGGTTTAATATTCATAATCAATTCTTTTTGCTTGGCTTCGAGTAAAACGCCCAATATTCCAGTAATATTTAGCCCAAGAGATTGCGCAACTTTGCGTCCTTTTCTTTCATCCAAAATTAATATATCTGCGCCTAATTCTAGCGCTAAAATAATCCCTTCTGATTCTCCTCGGTCTAATTTATTGAGTAGTTGATTAACTTGGTTTTGCTGGGTGACGGGCCGTGTTTCTATCCAAGATAAGGTCATGATTTCAATCGTGCCAGGAACGGCGTAACCTAAACTCGCCATTTCCTCATAAACGGCTTGAGGAATGATAATTGTTCCATAGAGTTGATGCAAAAGGGTTAACTGGTTAACGGCGGCTAGGTTGGTAATGGGTGAGGTGTCACTCACGACGATCATAGTCTGCCTAGTTTTTGTAAGGTTTGGATGTCTTCTTCTAATTCTTCAAGGTCATAATGGACACAAATCTCTCGTAGATTAAGTTCGTGTTGAAATTGGAGGAGGTTCATGCCTGCAAGATGACGGGCTTTGCCGATGCTGATTTTGTCTTGTTTAAAGAGCATGATGGCGATTTCTAGTTTTAGCTCGTCTTCGGAGAGTCCTGATGCGGTCAGTATGTCATTAGGAATAACTACGCTCATAATTTTTAGGGGTTGGCGATTGTCAAATCAGCGATGGTTTTATGATAGCTCGCTTGTGTCTAGTGCCTTGAGGGAGGTTGATGATTTCTCCAATCTCCATTAAAAAGAAGCAAATATCAAATAATCCTCTTTTAAATAGCAAAAAAAGAGACCCTTGCGGTTCTCCTGTTGTAATCCCTTCAATTAAAGCTTAGTTTTTGTCTGCCTAGGCGCGGCGGCGCTTGAAGCCAGCCCCCAGAGCGACGACAGCCCCCAGTCCGACGAGGGCAGAGGGTTCCGGGGTTTGAGCGGGAGGAGCGGCATCGCACTTTAACCCACAGCTGCAATCAATGTGCATGGTGCGTTCCCCAAAAATCGATCGCTGGACTCGCTCAAGAACCAATTCTCCTTTTTTAACTTCAGATACCGATGAACTAGCCCTGTTTACACCCTCCACCGAGGACTTGCGGCATAACGGTCTAGTTAGGCTTTTCGCTAAGGGTAGGGTAATACATTTAAATTTTGAATAAATCGGTAGTCTCGTTGATTCTTGGTGATAAAAGGGTAATTCCATATTATTGCTGTACCTGCAATCAAGCCATCGGCAATCAGCAAACCGTGACTTAGCCGATACAAGCGAAGTAAGTCAACCGCTTTGTCTGAAATAGGTTGGTCAATTCTGATTACATCAAACTGTTGAAGGAATTTTTCCAGCGTCCGTAACTGTGACTTGTTAGTGCAGCCAACAATTAGTTCCATTTGTGTAACTACGCTAATTGCTAATCTGGAACTTGATTGTAGCCTTTGCAGACAATTGACTGCTTCAGGAATACCACGACCAACATCAATGATTATGTCGGTATCTACGATAGTTGAACTAGCCATTTGTCTTTGACCACTCGCTTTCTCGTAAATTTCGCACCCAAGTAGTACTATCTAAATCTTGACGATCGCGCCACATTCCAACAAAGGGATCATTAACTAAATCAACATTTGACGATGCAGACAGAGGTTCAGAATATATGTACTTTTGTTTCAAAAAAGCGATCAGGCTGACTACTTGGCTCTGTGCTTCAGCAGGCAAGGATAAAAATTCACCTAAAATCTCATGAGTCATGGTTGTATCCTCCCCCATATCACGCCCAAAAGCGTGTTAGCCAGATTAGCTTACTGCAAACAATCTCCTTTAAGGAAACTTATCATAGAAGCCTTCTAGGAATCTAGCAAAGATTCTTGTATCTGGCTGCACTTTGTCACAAAATTTCACTATTATTTCGGGTAAGGTATCGTAAATCCCTTGATAGATTCAATCGGGACTAACTTCTGGGAAACCCGCTATAGATCTCCTGCAAAAATCAAAAACCTGACCTTAGGTTAGGAGAATCCGAGACAGGAGGAGAAAAAAGACGGGAAAATTTAGTACAAATGCTCTGTTCTCCCTGCTCTGGCGCTCCCTAGCTTACCAGAGGTCGATTATTCACTAAATGGTATCAAAAAAATCGGGTCTAAAACCTCGTCTTTACTCGTTTTATTATCACAGGATTTGGTATCACAGCTTCAATCAATGTGCATGGTGCGTTCCCCAAAAATCTATTAGTGGAGCAGTAGGAGACACATTAGGGAACGCAGCTTACAAGATCGGCGATCGCACTACGGTGATCTATTGGCTTCTCAATAGCTAGTGGGTGAAAGCACTCAAAGTGATCTCATCTAAAACTGCTCCTTATCTCTAAAAAATGTCCCCATTACCTGAAGCAGTCTTCCTGTACGATAATCATAAAATCCAGGAGTCAAGTTATAAAGGGAAAACCCCATTTCATTAATATTGCTTAGCATCTCCTCAAACAGCACTTGGTCTTCATATAGAGGAACCAAGGACATTTCTAAAAACATTCCTTGAATTGAGGGTAGAATTCCTGATGCACCTTGGAGAACTCTATCTTCATACCCTTGTGTATCAATTTTGAGAAACGGCGCTTGGAAATTGGAAAAGCAGTGGCTCACTAGTTCATCTAACCGCCTCACCTTGACTACTTCAGAATCAATGTAAGCTGATCTACCGGCCGCGTCTACATGAGCAGGTAAGATACCCAGTATTGAGCTACTTTGAGAATTACCAGAAATATTAATTGTGGCTTCACCAGTTGTATTGCCAACCGCACAACGTTCTGCAACTTCCCAGTTAGGATAGTTCTTACTTGCAATAACTAGCTTCTCATAAGCAGATGAGAGAGGCTCAAAGGAAACAATTTTACCTTGATACCCAATTTCAATAAGACCCTGAGCATATTGCCCAATGTTTGCTCCTACATCTAAAACCAAGTCAACTTCATAGAGGGTCAATAGCTTCAAAAATCGTGAACCTTTACGTTGAGTATCAATCGCCTTAGCTCGATCAAATGCTGAGGGATAGTACTTAACGATGTCGAAGCCTAGTTGTCGAATAAATTGTCGTATTTTCGTTTTCATATTTTAGCCACAGCTATGAACTGAACCTGCTGCCAATTGCAGCCCCAAAGCAGACAGAACCACTACCACTAAAAGACTGCGGTCCAACTACATATTATACGGAAACTTTCTGTATAACACTCTCCAGAGTAACAATATAGGTCAACTTTCGGTATTCTATTTAGGCGCAATCGCCCGAACTTTTCCCTATATCACGCCCAAAAGCGTGTTAGCCAGATTAGCTTACTGCAAACAATCTCCTTTAAGGAGACTTATCACAGAAGCCTTCTAGGAATCTAGCAAAGATTCTTGTATCTGGCTGCACTTTGTCACAAAATTTCACTATTATTTCGGGTAAGGTATGGTAAATCTCTTGATAGATTCAATCGGGACTAATGGGACTTAGACAAAAAACAAATCGAGAAAAGCCTCAACTCCAATCCCCGCTTGGGATTTACTTCGAGAATCCCAAAATCGCTGAAACCCAGATAGATCAAGGAAAATCATAAATCGAGGTTAACCCTTTGTCCCGTAATGGTTTGAGCCTTTTTTGCTGACCGAAAACGCCTAAGTCCCACTAACTTCTGGGAAAACCGCTATAGATCTCCTGCAAAAATCAAAAATCTGACCTTAGCTGAGGAGAATCCGAGACAGGAGGAGAAAAAAGACAGGAAAATTTAGTACAAATACTCTGCTCTCCCTGCTCTGGCGCTCCCTAGCTTACCAGAGGTCGATTGCGACGACAATTATCGCAATGACCACAGCGAAAATTATCGGCATTTTCCTGAAACCCAAAGGCATTTAAAAGAAAGTGCCAACGACAGCGACGGGTATAGAGGTAGGGAAATATCTCATTTCTGGGTTTAAAAGTCATCTTGGCGGAATTATGGCGATAAATAAGCCGATAATGAAAAGGATCGAGCCATTCTAGGCGATCGAGACTGTGTAAAAGGGAGAGAATGAGCGCACCATCGGGAAATTCGGCACTAATCGCCTCTACTTTGCCCTCTAGGGGAATTTGGGCTAAAATTTGCCAAGCTTGTCGGTATTGGCGTTCCTGTTGGGAGTTAAAGAATTTTTGCTGGTTTTTATCGCTATTATCTAACCATCCCGTCGGTTCACTAATTAAGGTGAGAGCCTGCATTTTGCCGCCATCGCGACCACCGCGGCCGATTTCCTGTAGGTATTCCGATAGTAAAGCCGGGGGTTGGTAGTGGACAACCCAACGCACATCGGGTTTATTGATACCCATGCCAAAAGCTGAGGTACAGACAACAAAAGTTAAATCCCCCCGCAGCCAACTTTGTTCTATTTCCCGACGCTGAAAGGGCGATAAACCGGCATGATAGGCGCTGGTGCGATAGTGGAGAGATTGCAACCATGTCGCTAAATTTTCACTATGGCGACGGGAACGAGTATAGATCAGGCCGGATTGTCGAGGTTGACCGGTGAGGAAGTTTAATAGTTGATGACGACGACAACCGGGGCTAATACATATTTTGGTGCTTAAGTCAAGGTTTTGACGGTAGGGATTTATTAAGAAAAGTTGTGGTTTTTCTAGTTGTAAGATGCGGGTGAGCGTCTCACGGGTGGCGGGGTTAGCGGTGGCGGTAAAAGCAGCGATCGCTATTTGGCTGCCGGCCGGTTTCGATTGCAGCAGAGCGGGACGGACAGCACCGAGACGACGGTAGGCAGGACGAAAATTATCGCCCCACTGGGTTAAACAATGGGCTTCGTCGAGGATGAGAGCGTTAATTTTAACGTGGGGAAGGGTTAATTTTGACCAGAGGGGCGGACTTAAGAGGGTTTCTGGGGAAAGATAGAGAAGTCGCAGGGTTTGATCTGCGATCGCTGCTAAGGTTTTCTTTCTCTGTTGTCGGGGGATTTCATTATGAATCAGGGCGACGGGTAGTTTTTTGGCTAATAATTCCCCCACCTGATTTTCCATCAGGGCAACTAAGGGAGAAATCACTAGGGTTAAGCCGGTTTTTAATAAAGCGGGCAATTGAAAACAGATAGATTTACCGAATCCCGTGGGCATGACAATCAGAGCATCTTTTGCCGCTAGAATTGTCTCGATAATCTCCTGTTGGGGAAAGCGAAAGCTATCATAGCCCCAAATTTTCTGAAAAATAGTCTGGATGCTTTCGGTATTGTGGGAAGACATGGTTAGACTGCTGGGGAAGTGGGGTGTGGGGTGTGGGGTGTAGGGTGTGGGGGAGTTGAGCGGTTTTGACTATCCCGGACGGGTAATAATTTTTCCCATAATTGAATTTTTTTGGCACTTTTTTAATAATCTGTTACACTTATAGCGATCAATCTTTGTCTGGGGAATTACTGATGACTGAACCTGTTAGCACCACTGACCCCGCAGTAGAAACCGCCACGGAAGCGCAACCCAGTTACGTTAAGCTGGCGATGCGGAATATGGTCAAGAAAAAAGGCGTCTCGTTAAAACACTTTTTTTTGACTACGGCAGCCCTATTAGGCTTTTTTGTCGGTATTTCCTATCTGACGCGTCCCTAGGGTGAAATCTGGTGAGTGAGACTTTGCCCCTAGGGGTGGATTTATGCCTACAGGATAATTATTTTAATCCCGGAAATAGTCCTGTGGATGGGGAAACTTGGCACTATTGGTTGGAGACATGGTTAGGCTATCTATCGGATTATCTCCCCGTTGCCGCCGGTTATGAACTAAGTTTGCGTTTAACAGACGATCGAGAAATTCAGACCTATAATTGCCAATATCGCCACAAAGATCAACCGACGGATGTTCTCGCTTTTGCCACTCTCGAAGTGGATTTACCAGTCGATGAGCGCATTTTAGAGACAGAACCTTTATATTTGGGGGATATTATCATCTCTGTGGAGACAGCACAACAACAGGCTTTAACACAAAATCATCCTTTGGCGCGAGAATTGGCCTGGTTAACTGCCCACGCTTGTTTACATCTTTTGGGTTGGGACCATCCCGATGAAACAAGTCTGTTAGAAATGCTATCTTTACAGGAAACTTTGTTAAAAACCGTCGAAATGCCGATACATAGTTAGTTATTTTTGTCAAGCATTATTGAGGAATATGAAGACAAATTATCATCAAGCCAACCAATCTACCAGCCTATCTAATCCCTATCTCAACAATAATTTTATCCCTCGATCGGGACAGGTGAGTGAGGGCAACAATCCCAGTCAAAGAGAATACGCTTGGCAAGTCGCCTCGAATCTGTTAGTCAGTTTTCGCTACGCTTGGGCCGGAGTCCGTTATGCTTTTGTCAGTCAAAGAAATTTTCGCATTCACACCCTGATTACCCTAGTAGCGATTAGTTGGGGCTTATTTTTGCGGGTTAATGCCCTAGAAATGGCGATTGTCTCCCTTACCTGCGCTCTGGTGATGGTCTTAGAATTAATTAACACTGCTCTAGAATCAGTGGTGGACCTGACGGTGGGGCAATCCTACCATGATTTAGCCAAAATAGCGAAAGATTGTGCCGCTGGTGCCGTTTTAATCGCCTCGATCGCCGCTTTACTCGTAGCGGCTTTTATTTTTATTCCCCATTTATTAGTTTAAGCTGGAAGCTTTTTTCAGTGTTGCCAAAGGCACGGCGTAGCCGTCCAGTAAACAGTAAACAGTAATCAGTGAACTGAAAACTCAAATCCGATCACTGATCAGCTGTACTGAATTTAAAATGCGTAGGGGAAACTTCAGTACAAATGCTCGAACTTCCTCTCCCTGCTGCCAACTCCGGCACTGCGGTGCAGTCTTAACCAGTAATATTAGATAGGGTTTGCTGAAAAAGCTTTTCCTGATGGCAGGGTGTGGGGTGTGGGGTGTGGGGTGTGGGGTTTTATCGATTTTCAGGTGGTCAACTACCTAATTTTCAGGGAAAAAGTCCCGGAATTTTCCCCCCAATCACTCCAATGGTCGGCAATTTTTGAGAGAAAAAAAGTCTAAAAACCTTATCCAACAAGATTTTTAGATTTATTCAGCAAACCCTATCTAGGAATTTAGAGCCGTAAGTGTATAAGTTGATTTTGCTCACAACTACTAACGAGCAGAAGGAAGACAAAATGCCTAACTCTATCTTAAACCCATGAGGACACAACCCATGATCTCCCAATTCAAAAAAGATCCTAACACCACAACAGATGAAATTCTGGCAAAAGCTGCTGCCCACAATGATCTATTTTCTACCATAAGTGGCTCAATAGTTTCCATCGCGGGGGCAATCCTTCCTATGATCATCATGTTTTCTAATGCCCCAGAAAATGTGAAAATGGCTGCCCTTGCAGGTGGAGTGGTAACAGGAGGAGCAGGAGCCGTCATTGCTCGCCAGCAACCCCAATGCTTGCAACAAATAGCAAGCGAACGAATAAAACAACAATCTCAATCTTCTGACGAAGGACAATATTAACCGACAATATTAACCCTGGAGGATTTTAATCATGGATATCAACCAAGAAGGACTAGATATCATCAAGCATTTTGAAGGATTCCGCGACAAAGCTTACATCTGCCCTGCTGGAGTTCTCACCATTGGCTATGGAACGACGGGCACTCGTGTAAGATCGGGAATGGTTATTGACAAGAAAACAGCAGAGCAGTGGTTGCTAGAAGATGTCAAGAAATTTGAAGATGGAGTAGAACGGCGGGTTAATGTGAAATTGGGGAGTAATCAGTTTAGTGCCTTAGTCTGCTTTGCTTACAACGTAGGGTTAGAAACAAATGGATTTGGCGGAAGCACTATGCTCCAAAAACTCAACAGTAGCAATTACACAGGGGCAGCCGCAGAGTTTGACAAATGGGTAAAAGGTGGCGGGAGGACTCTGCTAGGATTAGTGCGGCGGCGCAATTCAGAAAAAGCCTTGTTTCTGAAACCCGATGGAGCAATTATCAAAGAGGCGAATACCATCAAGCCCGTCCAAAGCAACCGCCTTCAGATTACTCAGCCTACCTATCTCAAAATCAAGACTTGCAGCCACGCTCAATTAGAGGAGAATAAAGAGAAAGTTGCTATGCCAGTAGGGTGTGAATTTCCTATTCTTACCCATGCCGAAGAGAAGGGACATATCAAGGTAACTTTTGGCGACCGAGATGGAGATATTAAGTTCGCCGGACGCAACACTTGGTATTTGTGGCACGAACATTTTAAGTTCGTCCAGGAATCATCTAACGGTAACGGGACGAACGGCACTACTCATAAGTCTGCTAAAGCTGAAACTTTGGCAGAGCAAGTAGCCCAGGCTTGTGAGAAAAGGAGATATCCCTTGCGGGAAGATGAGTGGAATTTGGTGGGAATTAGTGGGTTGTCTCCGAAAAGCAATCGCGTAGGCGCTTATGCCAAGGATACAACTCCAGACAAGTGGAACGATTCCATTGGGGTGATTGCCAAAGAAGATGGGGATTGGGAGTTTAAGTGCTTGTATTTGGGGACAACTGAGCCTGGAAAATCTTACACCTTCAACCCCATTAAAGGTACTAACGGTGTAGCCCGATTAGCTCTTGGATTTCATGAAGATTTGTGGCAATTCGGACTGCATAAAGGGTACGAGGCGCTGGTGCAAGCAGGTAAAGCACGGTTAGTGCGAGATACCAATAAAAATTTTCAGCGCGATGACAAGGAAACCTTGGAGCAAGGCAATGGAGTCAACCTGCATACTACCAAGACAACAGGGTGGAGCGGGAATGCCAGGAAAGACTCGATTGGACAGTGGAGTGCTGGGTGCAACGTGATTTTTGACCCCCAAGAGTTTAAAGAGTTGATGGCGCTCTTGAAGCGCTCTCCCCAGTACAAAATGAATCACGGTACCCGCTTCGATTATCGACTGCTATGGCATGAATGGTTGCAGTGAGATAAGCGGTTGCATCTTTAAATTTGAGACAGGGTTTCCTTTTTTGTACACTGCATTCTGCCCTGTTTTAACGAGAAATTTAAATGTCAACTAACTTATCCTTGGCGCGGTCAAAATTTGAAAATCTGCTAGTTCTAAATACTTCTGGAGGAATTATGGAATTATTGATTGTTCTGATAGTTGGTTCTGTTACTGGGCTGGGTGTCGGGTATGGATTATGTTTTTTCCTTCAACAAAAAAGTCTCAACAAAAAAGATGGCAAAATAAATCAAATAAGTGCCGCCTTTAAAAAGGAAAGATATTACAGTATTCAACTTGAAGAAATTCAAAAAATCAAGGAATACCGTGTATCTGAACTACAGAAAATCTTAGAATCTCGTTGGATGGCACTTGAAAAATTTGAGGAATTTCAGCTAAACAAACTTCAGAAACTGGAAGAATCTTATCGAGATCTAAGTTCTGATAAAATTGTAACAATTCAAGCAGTAAATGGTGGCAGTAGAGAAGAATATTAAAGCCAACTTGACAATTCAATACTTCATTAGTCTTTTTCTGTTTACTGGGATGTCTTTAAGAAACAATCAAAACGCACACAAGAGAGGATGAATTATGGATCCAATTACTATTATTCTTACAGCATTGGCATCTGACGCAGCAAAACCTGTCCTTTCAGCCTTGGTAGAGGGCGTAGCAAAACCTGCTGGTGATGTGGCTCAAGATGCTTACAATGGCTTGAAGGCTTTGATTAAGCGTAAGTTTGAGAGCCAAGGCAAATCAGATTCAGCTACTATTCTGGATAAGTACGAACAGAAACCCGAAAAAACAAAAGCTCTTTTAGAGGATGAATTAATTGAGATTGGGGCTGATAAGGACGAAGAAATTATTAAATTGGCTCAAAAGTTACTGGAACAATTAAAGCCTCAAGAAGCAGCCGAGGGCAAGTTTAGTGTTCAAATTTCTGGGGGTAAAGTTCAGGGAAATATCCAAGGAAACCAAGGGGATATCGGAAATATTAATCAAACTTTTAATTAATCAGGATGGACTACAAAATGACTGACGATAAAGTTCGCAATTCTTTCGAGACATCTGGAGATAACCTTCAGGGAAATATCCAAGGAAACCAAGGGAATATCAGAGACATTAATAATTATTTCAATAATAATTACCCCGCACCTGTTATTGACGAACAGACTAAGGCTGAATTCTCTGATAGGAGAGTTTTACTCAGTAAAGTCAAACAATATTGGATCGAAGGGGTTTTAGAAAAGTCATTGCATACCAAGGCAATGATTGAACTCGGTCTGGAAAAACGATCAGATGCAGTAAAGCTTCCATTTAGTGGCTTCGAGGAACTACCAGAAGAGTCCAGACAAATTTTGCCGACAGGAACAGATGCAACTGAGGTCTTCAATCAAATAGGAGAGGGACGAACCCTGCTGATTTTGGGAGAACCAGGGGCTGGAAAAACCATAACCCTCCTGAAACTGGCACAGAATTTGATTGCTCGTGCTGAAGGAGGTTTGAGTCGGCTGATTCCAGTGGTGTTGAACTTATCTTCTTGGGGAAGTAAGCAACAAACGATAGCAGATTGGCTCGTGCAAGAACTTTGGAGCAAATACGGAGTTTCCAAAGAAGTTGGTAAAAACTGGGTTAAAAAGCAACAACTGCTACTGCTGCTGGATGGTTTGGACGAGGTAAAGGCTGATCGGCGGGAAGCCTGCGTCGAAGCTATCAACCAATTTATGCAAAAGCATGGACAGACTGAAATGGTGGTCTGTAGTCGGATTGCAGATTATCAAGTTCTTTCTAACCGTCTCCAATTACGAGGCGCGATCTACATCCGCTCTCTGACTCCTGAGCAAGTTAACCAATATTTAGACAATGCTGGTGAACAATTAGGAGCAGTCAAAACTTTGCTGACCGAAGATACCGCACTGCAAGAGTTAGCGAAGTCTCCTCTAACCCTTAGTATCATGACGCTGGCTTATCAAGGCAAAAAGGTGGAAGAAATACTTCAAACAGGTTCGGTGGAAGCACGCCGTGAACATCTGTTCGATGCTTACATTAAGCGGATGTTTAGCCAGGAAAAAATTGGCAAGCCCAAAGAATATAAATCTCCATATCAGAATCAGCAAGCTAAATCGTGGCTAACTTGGCTGGCACAACGGATGAAGCAAGAATCTGAATCTGTCTTTTTAATTGAGAAAATGCAGCCGACTTGGTTATCTCTGACCGAAAAAAGGGTGTTTCTCATTGGAAGCACTTTAACAGGTTGGATATTTATCGGTATAGCTTGGCGCTTATTTCAGAAAGGTGAACTTGATATTTTTTTGTCTATTGTTCTAATATTGGTTCCTTTATGTTTCAGAATTTTTGCTAGGTTCTGTGGATGGGAATGGAGCAATGGGGAAATATTAACTTATGAAAGCATAAACTTATCATGGACAACAATAAAGGAACTTATTATTACAATTTTTCTACCAAACTTTTCGTTTATTAAAAAAAATGTCAAGTCGATTACTATAATATATCTATTAAGTATCGTTGGTTCATTATTCTTTTTTATTATATTTGGAGGAGATAATGGGCTTGGGCTGCTATTAGTCGCACTTCTTTCCCCTTTTATGTATTCATATGTCGTCAATATGCTTCGTATTATATCCTTACCATTTATTGTAAGCAGTGTGCTAAAAGGGGGAGAGGTAGAGAACAAAATAAAGCCAAATCAAGGTATTTGGATGACGGGTAAAAACGCTATTATTTTGGGAGGAATAAATGTAATATTCTTCGGATTTATAATATTTATACTCACTATTTGTTTTGACAAAAAACCTAATGAAGCCATGATAGTCTGGAGTCAATTAATACTAGCTTTGGGAGTAATTGGAAGCTTGACAGGTGGTGTCTTAGACTGTATTCGTCACATACAACTACGTCTTTTTCTCAGCTTTAGGCATCATGCCCCTTGGAACTATGCCCGCTTCCTCGACTACGCCAGCGATCGCATTTTTCTGCAAAAGGTTGGCGGCGGTTACATCTTTGTCCATCGGATGTTACTGGAACATTTTGCTCGGATGAAGTAAGTTTGAGTAGAGTGAGTGCGATCTGCTAGGCTTCGCCCCTCTTCGAGAACGCAGTGCCTCAGCTTCGCGCGTCTCCGACAGCGGCAACGCCGCTCTTGTAGGGTGGTCAAATTGTCATGATTCCTGATGAAGCCGGTTTGATAATATAACTAATCACTAAAAATACGTTGCGCCTTCCTGGGTGCTTCTCAGGCAACTATGCAATCTCCTACAATCACTGGCCCCTTAGACGCTTTTCTCCAGCAACCCAACATTGAAGCCTCTCCTGCCTGGGAATTCATCCATGGACAGGCCCAGCAAAAGCCCATACCAACGCTGTTTCATCGGAAATTTTGGGTCTGAAACCCCGTCGTTCTACGACGGCTTTACTGTTAAATATGAGCATCGTTTACGAAATATATGCTAAAATATGAGACATGGAAAAAGCCTATTCGTTTCGATTTTACCCCACACCAACACAAGAGTCGCTATTGCGGCGCACATTGGGCTGTGTAAGATTAGTTTACAATAAAGCTCTCCACGAACGAACACAAGCTTGGTACGAAAGACAAGAAAGA
>NZ_JAPZRB010000572.1:0-20713 GCF_027531105.1 Microcystis sp. LE18-22.4A | reverse complement strand
GTGGTCAATTACCTAATTTTCAGGGAAAAAATCCCTAAATTTTCCCCCCAATCACTCCAATGGTAGGCACTTTTTCAGGGAAAAAAAGTCTAAAAGCCTTATCCAACAAGGTTTTTATATTTATTCAGCAAACCCTACTTAGTTAAAAGTTTGAGAATAAAGTAATAGCCAAGCTGAAAACCGATAAGCTTTGTACGGATTTTTTTTATTGTAAACTGCTTCAAATAAAAGCTTTGTAACTTTGAACACAAGCCATCGGCAGGATTAGAGCTATCGAAAAGAGTCTGGGGTGGATGGTTCCTCTAATAGACGGATTTCAATGGGGATGTAGGCCAGTTTAGCAAAAATCTTTTGTTGATGACTGACGGGCCACCATTCGTAAAGAAAAATTTCTAAAGGTCGCCAGAGGGCCACCCAACCACTAATTAATAATCCTTCTTCTAAGAAGTGAATAAATGTATCGGTGCCAAAACGACTAATTAATTCGCTGAGACTCAAACAAACAAAAAGAAAGGAGAGACCAATTAGCAAAGATATGCGTCCCTGTCGCCAAATTGTGCGTAATTTTCTTTGTTCTCCCTGTTGGCGATAGTCAAAATAATTATGTAAAGCTGAGGGTAACAAATGTCGGGCGGTATTCTGTTCGTTACTGGGAAGATAAAAGACTAATTTAAGGGGGGTATTTAGGGGGAATTCATCCACAGAGTTAATAATATAGTTTTCGGCGTTATCGTCTAAATCTCTATCTAAAAATGGCGAAGGATCGAGAGAATTAAAGACTTGCTGTAACTGATTAAGTTTAATTTCAATTAAGTAAGTTCCTTCCTCCTCTCGATAATAGGATTGTAATTTATTTACCAGTCTAGACATTAGTTATTAAGGTTAAGCAAATGGGGTGAACTGACACAACTAAAATCTACTAAGTAGGTAGGCACAATTATTTGTAGGGCGTTGGGTTTCATGCTTCAACCCAACCTACGTTCATCTTATATTTAATTCCACCCACCCACTTAGAAGTTACTTCATCTTGCTCATACAGGCTGAGAATTGAGCTATCTGTGGGAATATTTTAGCTGTATCAGTCCCAGATCATTAATTTAATTTAGCGACCAAAACCAGCGTACCAAAAATAGGTAACCATGGGGATTACTGTGGCTAAAACCAGTAAAACTATCACCCAAATCGTGGCGCTTTTATCGTCAGTTTCTTCTGCGGTAGTAAAGGTACTTTCGATATTAATTGTCGCTACTTCCGGCGGTCCGGGATCCGCTTCTCCAGAAAGTACCGCCGTTAGACGACGACTAGCATCGAGTAAAGCTTGATTATATTTTCCCCCATCTTTGAGGGGAACTGCCATAGTTTCCGAGAGGATACTATCAGCAATAGCATCGGTTAATAGGGGTTTTGCTTCCTCCCCAACCCGCATAGCAGTTTTATTGGTTAAAGTATCAAGGACGATGATAGTTTGATTGGCACGATCTTCGGAGTTAGGATACCATTCTCTCAGGATATCATCGGCTAAATTGTCAATTTTTTGACCGTAATCCAAGCGCCGGACTACCACCATTCTCACTTCCTGGCCGGTTTTTTCGGCGAGGTTTTTCAGATCTTTATTTAATTTTCCTTCGTTAGCAGCACTAATGGCCGCAACGGGATCGACTACATAAGTGGGCGCTCCGGGGCTTAAAATAGGGAGGTCATAGACTCCCATGGCAGCAGCCGGTGACAGGGAAACACCCAAGGCTATACAGCAGGAGAGAAGGAGAGAAGCTAATAATTTGAGCATATTGATTCGGTAAAATTCCTATAGAACATAATAGGGGAAAAGTTTACTGTTTTTTGATTAGGGAGACGGGAGACGGGGTGATGGGGAAGTGGGGAAGTGGGGTGATGGGGAAATTCAACTAATACCCTCAAACCCTAAAACCCCAACACCCAAACCCTTTTAACTGATAACTGATAACTGATAACTGATTATGAGTGATTTTGAGGAACTAGAGTCTAAAAAACGGGAAAAAGCCCTAGAAATGCAGGCCTATCGCGATAATTTGCTCTCACGGGTGACAAGATTACTAATTTCTCAAGATATCCACTTGGCGATCGATCATACCCTAGAACTGCTCTGTCAATTTACCCAGAGCGCTCACTGTTACATTATTCAATATTCCACCTGTCGTCAGCAGTGGAGTATGGTTTATGAATACTGTCACCCCGACTATCCGCAGGTTATCCCGATTCGGGAAGAATCACAAAATCTCTCAACGGAAACCTTTCCCTGGTTTTCTGAACAATTATTAAACGGTATTCCAGTTAAACTGAACTCTTTAGACGATTTACCCGCTACTGCTATCCCTGAAAGAGCTATTCTCGCTAATAGTTCTACTCCCTGTCTCTTAATCGTTCCCATGTGGGATAGTTGTGGGGTAACGGTGGGTTATCTGGGATTGGATGCAAGTGCAGAAAAGCAATGGACAAAGGAAGATGTCACCTTTGTGCGGTTGGTGGGAGAATTAATTGCGATCGCAGAAAGTAGATATGAAGCGGAAAAAGAATTAAAAGAGGCTAAAGAAGCGGCAGTTAAGGCAAATAAAGCTAAAAGTGAGTTTCTAGCTAACATGAGCCACGAATTACGCACTCCTCTTAATGCTATCTTGGGTTTTACTCGCTTAATATCCCGGGATAGCAGCATCAGCAGTGAATATCGGCAATATTTGGAAATTGTCAATCGTAGCGGAGAACATTTATTAGAGTTAATCAACGATATTCTAGAAATGTCGAAGATAGAAGCAGGAAGAACGGTTTTTAACCCTAGTAATTTCGATTTATACGCTCTTTTAGATAATATTGCCGAAATGCTCCGTCCACAAGCGCAGACAAAAGCTTTAAGCTTAATTTTTGATCGCAGCTCCGAGCTTCCTCAGTATATTTATACTGATGAAAGCAAATTGCGACAGGTGTTAATCAATCTCTTGGGTAACGGATTGAAGTTTACCGAGTCGGGAGGGGTAACTCTCCGGGGAAAATTAGGGGAGAAAAGAGAAGATTATCAGCGATTGCTCTGGGAAATTGAAGATACAGGACTAGGAATCGCTCCAGAGGAGATTTATAAGCTATTTCAACCCTTTAACCAAACGGAAACGGGACGAAAATCCCAACAGGGGACAGGATTGGGTTTACCTATCAGTAAAAAATTTGTTGAGTTGATGGGAGGTGCGATCGGAGTTAGTAGTATTCTGGGTCAAGGAAGTATTTTTAGTTTTGATATTCAGGTGGGTTTGGTGGGGGAAAATGAGATTAAAACCGAAACCAATAGGGCAAAAGTAATCGCTTTAGAGGAAAATCAGCCTAAATATCGCATATTAGTCGTCGATGATCGACCGGAAAGCCGTTTGCTGTTGCTGAAACTCCTGGCTACCCTAGGATTATCCGTGCAAGAGGCCGCTAATGGTCAAGAGGCGATCGCAATTTGGCAAGCATGGCAACCTCATCTTATCTGGATGGATATGAGAATGCCGGTGAAGGACGGTTACGAAGCAACTAGGGAAATTCGGCAGTTAGAGGCTTATAATTGCGGAAAAACGGTGATAATTGCCCTAACTGCCAGTGCTTTTGAAGAGGATCGCGCCTTGGTTATTGCCGCAGGTTGTGATGATTTCGTGCGTAAACCCTTCCGAGAGGAAGTTATTTGGCAAAAAATGAGCGAATATTTAGGATTAAAATATATTTATGCCGATAATGAGCCAAATCAGCCCAATTATTCGCCAGTTTTCCTCGATTCCCTGCAATCCCTATTAAAATTAATCAGTCCCGTCTGGATTAGACAATTGCAACAAGCGGCGCGAGAATGTGATGATGAAAAAATTATCGCCCTAACCGCAGAAATTCCCCCCGATTATGCTACCCTTGCCCAAGGTTTACAACAGTTAGCCGGAGAATTTTCCTTTGATGCGATCGAAACCATCATTAGAGATTTAAACATATCTTAAGAGAGTATTTTATCTAGATCTCAAAAACGTGATATTCTAAAGGCATAAATCCCTAAATATGACAATTTTAAAGGATGAAACTGTTAAAAATGCTCATCGGTACTTGGTTAATACTACCGATTTTTTCTGTTCAAGCTCAAGTCCCCTCGCTGCCCCCAATTAAGCAAAATTCCCCCAATCTTGGTGATCTCCTCAATGATCCCACCCAGCAGAAAAATTGGCTTTGTACCCAAGGAGATCAACGCATTGCCGTGGCTGCTAAAGAAGAGAAAGGTTGGAAAGAATTAATTGAAAAACAAGGTTGGCAATGTCGTGAGGAAAATACCGACATACCCGATAAAACTCTCGGCTTTTCCTGTGAACCAGAACAAACCCTCGGCCTCTTGACAGTTTACTGGTTAAATGGTAGTAATGGTCAACAACAATTAAGCCAATGGCGAGATAAATTAGCAGCACAACAGGGGATGGTTTGTACCATCAATAACGTGCAGTTATTCGATACTCAAGAAAATATACCCAACCCATTACAACCATGATTAAATTAGCAATTTTGCCTCAATCTATCCTCCTAGGTATCAGTTTACTATTAAACAATTCTCTGCCCTTACTTGCCCAATCTACACCCCTGAGCGTGGATAATTTAAGGAATACCGTCTATAACATTCCCAATCGGGGTTCCGTAATTGTCAGCGATGGTATTTTTCAATCCAATGAGGGACAGATTTTAGGAGTGCAAGTCAGTCGAGAAGCTTTGATGGGGGACTATAATAATGATCAAAGGAATGATGGTATTGTCGTGTTAAGAGTGATTACCAGAGATCAACAGCAATTACATTATTTAGCCCTAGTGATTGATAATAACGGTACTGCCACTAACACCGATACTGTCCTGTTAGCCGATCGAGTAATTGTCGATAATCTGAGTGCCAAAGATGGTATGATCAACGTCAACATGAGAAGATTTCTCCCCCGGGATCCTTCCTGTTGTCCGTCGGGAGTTATCACCCAACAATTTGCGATTAATCCTAGTATTAATCAATTGACTTTACTAAGTACCAACGAAAGTCAACCCACCACCCCAAATGTGCAGGTAATACCCAGTTCTCCCCTGAGAATTAATAATAATAATCTCCCCTTTCAACCTCCTGCTGGGGCCATCCAAATCCGCTTTTAACCTTATTTTTGGTGCGTTACGCTGGGTACATCTCCCATTTGTGAATCTACTCAGTTGGGATTCCCTGATAATCTTTTTTTAAAAACTGTGCTTTCTGGGTTTTTTGTCTTATAATTCAGACTTTTGGGAGGTTCTACCCCCCGAAGCTCCTGTGCATTAGTTTTTCGGTGAAATGTTTAGACGCATTTGTTTATATATTTGTACCAGTCTAAGAGTCACTGATAATTGCTGAAGGCAACTCTCCTGACTCCTGACTCCTGACTCCTGACTCCTGACTCCTGATACAAAATGACCTACAAATATCCCATCCAACGCTGGTATATTGCCGCGACTAATCCCGAAAAAATTGCGGGGTTAGCGCGAGAAATGGGATTATCATCCTTATTAGCAACTATCTTAATTAATCGCGGTATTGATACCCCCGAATTAGCTAAAACTTATATTGATCCTGAAGCGGATACCTTACCCTCTCCCCTGGGGGAATTTCCCGACTTAGAAAAAAGTGTCAATTTATTAGTAAAAGCGATCGCTAGGGGCGATAAAATTGCTATCTGTGGGGACTACGATGCCGATGGCATGACCAGTACATCTCTACTATTAAGAGCCTTGAGACATCTCGGTGCTAGGGTAAATCATGCCATACCCAGTCGCATGAAAGAGGGATACGGAATTAATCAGCGCATTGTCGAAGAATTTGCCGAGTCGGGAGTCGGATTAATTCTCACCGTTGATAATGGCATTTCCGCTCACGAACCGATCGCCCTAGCGATAGAATTAGGATTAAAAGTTATTATCACCGATCATCACGATCTGCCGCCAATTTTACCAAATGCCTCCGCTATTCTCAACCCAAAATTATTAACCCCTAACTCTCCCTATCAGGGATTAGCGGGGGTGGGAGTCGCCTACATTTTAGCGGTGACAACTGCCCAAAAAATGGGTAAATTACAGGGATTAACCGAGTCATTATTAGCATTATTTACCCTAGGCACTATAGCAGATTTAGCTCCATTAATTGGGGTAAATCGTCGCTGGTTAAAACGGGGTTTAAGAAAATTACCCAAATCTCAATTAGTCGGGATTCAATCCCTGATGCAAATAGCGGGAATTAGCGAGGAACAAAAGCAATTACAACCGGATGATATTGGCTTTAAATTGGGACCGAGAATTAATGCAATTGGCAGAATTGGTGATCCCCAGATAGTTATTGAATTATTAACCACCGATGAGGCGGGAATTGCCTTAGAAAGAGCGATGCAGTGCGAACAAATTAATCGTACTCGTCAAGAATTGTGCGAAAAAATTGAAGAAGAAGCGATTAAATTAGTGGAAGAAACGCCGATTCTTTGGCAACAAGATCGAGTTTTAGTCTTAGTCGAAAAAGATTGGCATCATGGGGTGATTGGTATTGTGGCCTCCCGTTTAGTGGAACGCTACGGAGTGCCGGTTTTTATCGGTACTTACGAGGAAGAAGATCCAGGTAAAATTCGCGGTTCTGCCAGAGGAATTGAAGAATTTCACGTTTTTGAAGCCCTGCAATTTTGCCAAGATTTACTAGGAAAATTTGGCGGTCATAAAATGGCGGGAGGTTTTAGTTTACCCACAGCTAATTTACTAGCATTCAAACAAAGATTAAGTCAATTTTCTCACAAAATTTTACAAATAGAACAATTAAAACCTTTAATTAAAATTGATACTATCCTCGACTTTAAACAAATCACCCTGCAACTTTTTCAACAAATTGATAGTTTGCAACCCTGGGGAATTGGCAATGAATTACCCGTTTTTTGGACTCCTAACGTGCGAGTAGTGGAACAGAAAACTATCGGAAAAAATCATTTAAAATTATTGCTGGCTCAAAGCGATAATACCAGAATTAAAGCCCTAGCTTGGCGTTGGGGCGAATATTGTCCTTTACCAACGCGTTTAGATATTGCCTATAAACTCAAAGAAAATACTTGGAATGGTAATAAAACCATAGAAATTGAATTAGTGGGAGTGCGATTACCCCAAGAAAATGATAGTATTAAAAAAGCAATTTTTATGCACGCCGAAAAAATGTATCAATGTAGTTTTTGGGGTGATTTAAACGAGATTCGCATCAAAAATGAACAGGGCGATATTTTAGTCGTGCAGAAAGGGCAGCGAATTGGTTTATTAGGCAAAAATCGGCAACAAGCTAGAGAAGTCAACGTGACTGAACCCCGTTTTTATACTTTAATTAAAGTTGCCATCAAAGCTTTGGCTATCTAGCGCTGGCTGAATAAATCTAATACCAAATCCGTTTTTAATAGTGTGATTAACTCTCAAGTTATGAATTGTTTCTCCCCACACCCCACACCCCACACCCCACACCCTACACCCTACACCCCACACCCCACACCCCACACCCTACACCCTACACCCCACACCCCACACCCTACACCCTACACCCCACACCCCACACCCTACACCCCACACCCCTTGACGATGAACCAAACCATAGTGATCAAAATCGGTACTTCCAGTTTGACCGATAATGAAACCGGCCAATTATCCCTCTCCACGATCGCCGCTTTAGTGGAAGTCCTCACCCGGTTGCGCGCTGCCGGTCATCGGGTGGTATTAGTATCTTCCGGGGCCGTGGGGGTGGGCTGCCGTCGTCTGGGAATACAGGAAAGACCGAAAAAAATCGCCCTCAAACAAGCGATCGCCGCCGTCGGTCAAGGTCGTCTGATGCGGATCTATGATGACCTCTTTACCAGTCTTGGTCAACCGATCGCCCAAATTTTGCTGACCCGTCCCGAATTGATGGAACGCACCTGTTATGTCAACGCCTATAATACCTTTCAGGCTTTGTTTGAATTAGGGGTGATTGCCATTGTCAACGAAAATGATACGGTGGCGATCGATGAGTTAAAATTCGGCGATAATGACACTTTATCAGCCCTTGTAGCCAGTTTAATCGAGGCTGACTGGTTATTTATCCTCACCGATGTGGATCGCCTCTACAGTGCCGATCCGCGGCTATTTCCCGAAGCGGCGGCTATTGCCCGAGTTAGTCCCGCGGAATTAGCGCAACTATCGATCGATGCCGGTAGTAGTGGCAGTCAGTGGGGGACCGGGGGTATGGCGACTAAATTGGCGGCGGCCCGGATTGCCACCAGCGCCGGGGTAGAAATGGCGATTACTAGGGGACGACAGCCCGGTAATATCTTAAAAATTATGGCAGGAGAGGCGATCGGAACCCGTTTTGAGGCCCAAAAACGCAGTGATAACGCCCGCAAACGCTGGATCGCCTACGGACTAATGCCCATGGGTAAAATCTATCTCGATGCTGGGGCGATTCAAGCCATTTGTCAGGGGGGAAAATCTCTCCTTGCGGCCGGGATTACCAAAGTGGCAGGGGAATTTAGCGCCTCGGAATCGGTGCAATTGTGCGATCAAGAAGGCCGGGAATTGGCCAGGGGAATTGTTAATTATAGTAGTGAGGAGATCGATCGAGTGAAAGGTCAACATTCCGAGCGTATTGCCAGTTTATTAGGTTATATGGCCGCAGAAACCATCATTCATCGGGATAATCTCGTCATTTTGAGTGCCTCGTCCACTACCTCGACTAATAAGGGATAATTCCGCCACCCAGAGGCGGTCCAGCCAATGCCTTAAATGTAAAGAAATGTCTCAAAAAAACAACAAATTGTTAGACAAGCAAGAGAGTTAGACTAGGGATGTCCCCCGAAGTTCAACCCTGTGAGATTATAAATAAAGCGAAACTCAAAAATGTCTTTATTGCTGTTGGGAGAAACTTAATAATGCGAGACGCGGTAACTAGCCTGATTAGAAAATACGATGTCACCGGACGTTATCTCGATCGAGATGCGATCGATAATCTTAAACAATATTTTGCCTCGGGAACTGCCCGTCTAGCTGCCGCCGCCCTCATTAACGCTAATTCGGCGGCGCTCGTGCGTGGGGCGGCGATTCGTCTATTTGAAGAAGTTCCCGAATTGATCCGCGCCGGGGGTAATGCCTACACCACCCGTCGTTATTCTGCCTGTCTGCGGGATATGGATTACTATCTCCGCTATGCCAGTTATGCCCTAGTAGCTGCTGATACTAATGTTCTAGATGAGCGGGTACTGCAAGGACTGCGGGAAACCTATAATTCCCTCGGGGTTCCCATCGGTCCGACGGTGCGCGGTATCCAAATCATGAGCGAAATGATTCAAACCATGGCTACTGAGGCGGGTATTACCGACACCTCTTTAATCGCTCAACCCTTTGATCATCTCACTCGCGAATTAAGCGAAGTGTCTATCTAATATTGAACGAACCTGCGTCAGTCCCCACTCTCAGCCTAGGGGAGTGGGGAAGATGCAGCAAGGGGAACCATGAAGTGGTTCTCCTAGTGCGGAAGTCTGAGGCAACCGCCATCGACGAAGAAGCGTCAGAAACTTCCCACTCAGCCAAGGGGTGGGGAACAGTTGATTAAAACATTGTCCAGCTTTCTTTGACCCATGACTCTCCCCTCGGATTTTCCCCTAGAACCACCGGCTACCAATAAAGATCCCCATCGTGATTATCGCGGACTCGATCGCAGTAAACTCACCCCCATGTACCAGCATTATGTGGAGGTAAAAGAAACCTATCCCAATGCTCTTTTACTCTATCGTGTGGGCGATTTTTTCGAGTGTTTCTTTCAGGATGCGGTGATTATCTCCAGAGAATTAGAATTAGTTCTCACCAGCAAGGAAGGGGGTAAAGGGATTGGGAGAGTCGCCATGACCGGGGTTCCCCACCACGCCCTAGAGCGCTATAGTCGTTTATTGGTGGAAAAAGGCTATGCAGTGGCGATTTGTGACCAAGTAGAGGATTCAACGGAAGCAGCCGCCGAAAAACGACTCGTAGAACGCGCTATCACCAAGCTGCTCACCCCCGGAACCCTCACCGATGAGGGAATGTTAAACGCAAAAAAGAATAATTTTCTGGCCGCTGTGGTGATCACCGGAGAAAATTGGGGATTAGCATATTCAGATATCTCCACCGGAGAATTCTACACCACCCAAGCCAGCGATTTAACGGCTTTAAGCCTAGAATTAAGCCGTTTACAGCCCTCGGAAATCCTTTTTCCCATCAATGCCCCCGATTTAAACCGTATTTTGCGCCCCGGGGAAAAATCCGACCATCTCCCCCCCTGTTTACCCGATAGTTTTTGTTATTCTCTCCGTCCCCAAACTATCTTTACTCTCACAGAGGCGAAAAATCGTCTCCTAATCACCTATAAAATGCGTTCCCTAGAGGGTATGGGCTGCGAACATTTACCCCTCGCCATTCGCGCAGCTGGGGGCCTATTAGAATACATTGAAGATACCCAAAAAGCCAATCAAGTCCCCCTACAACCTTTAAAAACCTACTCTATCTCCGAATTTTTGATTTTAGATGGGCAAACCCGTCGTAACCTTGAAATTACCCAAACGGTGCGCGATGGTAGCTTCTATGGTTCTCTATTATGGGCGATCGATCGTACTTGTACGGCCATGGGTAGTCGGGCCTTACGTCGTTGGTTACTGCAACCTCTCTTAGATTCTCGCGGTATTCGCGCCCGTCAAGATACTATCCAAGAGTTAAAGGATAATCCCGCCCTGCGCCAAGATATTCGGCAAAAATTAAGGGAAATATACGATATAGAACGTTTAAGCGGTCGTGTTGGCGCAGGAACGGCTAACGCCCGCGATTTACTTTCCCTAGCGGCATCTTTAGTCAAATTAGCCGATTTAGCGGCTTTGGTTGCTTCGGGAAATTCGCCCTATTTGAAAGCTTTACAGCAAATTCCCGCCGATTTAGAAAAATTAGGCCAGCAGGTGATAGCGCATCTGGTGGAATCTCCCCCGCTGCATCTGAAGGAAGGGGGGGTGATTCGCGAGGGAATTGATGCCCAATTGGATGCCCTGCGGCGCGACTATCAGGAAGTAATCGATTGGTTTAAGAATCTGGAGACGACAGAAAAAGAAAGAACGGGTATTAGTAACCTTAAGGTTAATTATAACAAAACTTTCGGTTATTATATCAGTTTACCCCGCAGTAAAGCTGATTTCGCCCCAAAAGATTATGTGCGTAAGCAAACTTTAGTCAATGAGGAACGTTATATCACCACCGAGTTAAAGGAGAAAGAAAATATAATTCTGACGGCAGTAGATGAATTAAATAAGTTAGAATACGAGATTTTTAGCGATTTACGCCGTCAAGTAGCCGAATTTTCCCCAGAAATCCGGGAAGTGGCCACAAAAGTCGCCGCTTTGGATGTGTTGGCAGCATTGGCAGAAATCGCCGTTTATCAGGGATATTGTCGCCCAGAAATCGCCGATGGTCGTCTTATCGATATTAAAGATGGTCGTCATCCCGTGGTGGAACAATCCCTTGGGGCTGGCTTTTTTGTGCCGAATTCGATTAATTTGGGCAATCAGGAAGGTTTGGAATACCCCGACTTGATTATTCTCACCGGTCCCAATGCTAGTGGCAAAAGTTGTTATCTGCGACAGGTGGGATTAATTCAATTGTTGGCCCAAACTGGTAGTTTTGTCCCGGCAAAGTCGGCCAAAATCTCCATCTGCGATCGCATTTTCACCCGGGTGGGGGCTGTGGATGACCTCGCTACCGGCCAATCCACCTTTATGGTGGAAATGAACGAAACTGCCAATATTCTCAATCACGCCACAGACAGATCATTAGTATTATTAGACGAAATTGGCCGGGGGACAGCCACCTTTGACGGTTTATCCATAGCTTGGTCTGTAGCGGAGTATTTAGCCACGGTACTGCAATCGCGGACGATTTTCGCCACTCACTACCACGAACTAAACGAATTAGCTTCAATTTTAGAGAATGTAGCCAATTATCAGGTAACGGTCAAGGAATTACCCCATGAGATAGTATTTTTGCACCAAGTACGACCGGGAGGTGCGGATAAATCCTATGGTATCGAAGCGGGAAGATTAGCCGGTTTACCAACTTCTGTGATCGATCGTGCCATGCAGGTGATGGGTCAAATCGAAAAACATAGTAAAATTGCGATCGGTTTGCGTCAAGGAATTAAGAAAATTAAACCAGTTAAGTCGGATAATCCCCCATCTCTGCAGCAGCTAGATATTTTTGATGACAGTAAGTAGGTATGTGTTAAAAATTATCAGACACCCCCCTTATCAAGGGTAGATCCCCCCGCCTATCGGCACCCCCCTTATCAAGGGTAGATCCCCCCGCCTATCGGCACCCCCCTTATCAAGGGGGGCAGGGGGGATCGAACCTAAAATTCATGTTTAATTTAATTATAACCAGCTACTTATCTTCAATAGCTCCGTAACCGTTGATCTATTTATGATGATCCAGTTAGTGACCAATGTACCATGATTTTTCTCCTTTAGCCCCTAAACACATAAACATCATAACCTTTACATTGAGCCTGTCGAAATGTAAGGTAAAGTGGAATCCAACCCGCGCGATTTCTTGGGTACTACCTTCTTAGGGTGGATGAGGTGATTGTATTCACTGAAACTCGGTTTTAACTTCCGTATCGAGAATCGTCCTTTTGACGTTAGCATCTATAAAATTAGCCCCTTCAAGATTTGCCCTTTCAAGATTAGCCCCTTCAAGATTAGCCCCTGCAAGATTAGCCCTTTCAAGATTTGCCCTGCCAAGATCTCGATGTATCAACAGACAGTTTTGTAAATCAAGAAAACTGAGGCAATCTAACACAAACATAGGCTTATTATCTATTCTTTGTCCCTGAAGACGGGCTAACCAATTGCCGAAAGCTTCAGGAGAAGGCCATTGAATGGGAAAAATTTCTTTGGTGACTCGCCCACAGGCATTAAATACCGCTAATAAAGCTTCCTCGGCATTGCGTGCCTGTCGCATTTCCTCCTGAAAATTGGGGCAGTTTTTTAAATCCTCCATCGGCATTCCTTTGAGCAAAAGATATTTAATTAAATGACCCAGAGTTTTCTGCCACTGTTTCACTTCATCTGGGGACTGTAATTGCATTTGATTGACAATAAAACGAAAAAGATATTCATCTATTGCCGTCGGTCCGCATAAAGTCGCCCAGGCGATTAAAGCTTTTCTGGGATCGTAGTCATTTTCATAATCATTTTCACTGTCTTGTAATTGCTTATGAATTTGCTTAACTCGGTTAACAATTCTGCGGGCAGTTAAATATTCACCAAAACTTTTATGGGTAAATTCAAAAGTTTTTTCGCTGCCTCGTAAATCGCCACTTTCTCGAAAATAAAAGGCTGTTAAAAGACGGGTAATACTCCCTTGGGAATCACTTTGAAAACTATCTTGGAAATTTTTTAGGAGATTTTTTAAGCCATTATTTTCACAATGTTCTTCAATCTCTCTCACTGTGGTGGTTCTACCGTTACCATGCCAACAGGAAAGGGCAATTTCCATTAAAATTAGCACAAAATCTTCTTTTTTAATCCCTTCTATAGCCCGGTGGCCTCGACTATTTTTTTCATAACCTCGCTCATAGACTGCCTTGAGCAAATTTTCATAAATATTATTGAGGTTAGTTTCTTGGGAAAATTGAACCTCGCCTCGTTCAAAAGTGAGAGCAATAAGATAATTTAATAGCGGTTGAGCGGTAATTTCTTGTAAATTTTTCCCCGATAATTCTGGCGGTAATTGTGCATAGTTTTTACCTTTAGCTTGCCCATACTGTTGCCACCATTGATGACGTTGATCGACTTTTAATAAGTTATCGACATCGCTAAAATTATCGCTGTTACCAACCCAATAGGGTAAAATAGTGATAATTTGCTGAGGTTTTTTAAAATTATTTTTATTGGGTTGTACCACCACATCACGCCCACTAATCAACACTTGTAAACGGGTTTTATTTTGATTAAAATGATGGACTTTTTCTCGTACTTCATTAATAAAATTTTGGGCGACTTCTTGGGCGATTTTTCCCTGCATAGATAGCTCATCTAAGCCATCAAAGATAATTAGTAATTGTAAATCTTGATCGCTCGGTTCTAGGGGATTTTCTGGTAAAAAACCGTCATGTTGAACAAAAGTTTTAACTGCTGTTACTAAATCTGTGGAGAAACTCAAGCGATGCAAGGGAATATATAAAACTTGTTTTTCTAAGCGAGCTTGTTGGGCAGCAAATACTTTACAAAAGGACGATTTTCCACTACCCGGTCCACCGGTCAATAAACGGATAGCATCATCGGATTTTGCCGCTTCTAACCATGTTTCTAACTGCTCTTGGAGTTTGATAACAATGCGTTTAAATGATGGCTCTCGATGGTAATCTATGTCTGGGGTGGCTTTTATTTCTTCTTCTTCATAAAATCCCCGTAGAGGTACATAAATTTGCTTTAAACTAAAGGCTTCCCAAAAAATAGGTTCATCGATCTGTTTTTGCAACCAAGCTCGATAATGTAACCAGCCTCTTTCTCGTTTCCAAGCATTGTTAAAAGGAGTGTCGATTTCATCTAAAAGCAGACTGTATTCATCTCGTTTATCTTTCCATTGTTCCTGCAACGCTGAGACAAAATAAGCTGGTAAACGGTTACTTAGGCTCTGTGCTTCCTGGGAATTAGTGATTAAATTATTTGTTGTTAACCACCGTAAAAAAGCTGCTTGGATTGGTGCGACTATAGGTAATCTTTCGGGATGCTCAAAAAAATCTCGATCGAGAATTAATTCCTGCTCTTGTAAAGAGTCGGTAATCTCAGTGTAAAGTTCTTTTAAAGGCAGCTTTTCGACTGCTTGGGGCAGTAAATCAGCATTACTTTTAAGTAATCCTTTCATCGCTTTCATTAGCGATCGAATTATTAATAAACCCGCTAATTCCCCCGGAGTCCGACTTAAACCAAGAGCATCTAAAACTTCTACTCCATTTTCGGCCAGATCATCCCACTGCAAAAATGCCCCGTTAAGAGCGGCTTTTCCCAGGGTACTAAAGAGACTTCTCGGATTGACTTTAACTTGTCGTTTCCAGATATTTTGGGGTTTGGAAACAGAAATTCCAGCAGCTGATTCGGACATAGAACAAAGCGATCAATTCATGTAGGATTAATATTATTATATTACACTTAAGTTGGCAGGAACAACACTGTATTGAATCTTCTTTTTGGTATTGGCAGTGTTATTTTTTGTTAATTAAAACTGTAAAAACTTTTTAACTTGTGTCCAAAGATTGGTAAAAGACTCTTTCATTTCCTCCTTAATTTTCCAGCGTTTAAATGCTTCTTCGTAGGCAATTCCTTGATTTTGAAAAGTTTTCCAAGCCGAGAGAGAAAGAGGTAAACCCATCAGCAAAAGCAGATAAATTGCCCAAGAAATTGTTCCCGCACTAATTAAATTAATGATAATAAAAAAACTATTGATAATCAGATAGCGAACGGTTTTATTTTTTAGTTCCTCGCGACGAAAGCGATCGAATTCTTGCCGTTTATAACTGACCATTTTTGACTCTTGCCAGTCCTTTTCCGCCGCTTCTAAGTCTTTAACTTCAATAGCTAAATCGTCGGCAATTTCTAACAACTGTTGACGGGTAATTTCTCCCTTATCCCCTTGACGGGAGATAGCCAAATAGAGAATTTCCTGCACATCCTCTTGACTGTAGGATTGGGGAGGGAAAAAATCGGGGTTTGGCATAGCGATAGAGAAAGAAATAGGTTCCTTCTCTATTATGGGCGATCGATTAGCGATTGACAGTTAGACGAGACAGGGAGTTTTTAACTGATTCATCCATGCTTCTAAATCCTGCAAAGAGCGATCGGCATATTGACCGTAACGTTCCCGTTTATTGCGGATTTTTCTGGTAAAATTCGGCAAAATGCCAAAATTTGGCGGCATCGGTTGAAAATGTTTCGGTTCGGCACTGCTGATAAACTCAAATAATGACCCCATCATCGTTGTGGTTGGCAATGTCACCGTTTCTAATCCTAAAGCTAAACGAGCGGCATTAGTTCCCGCTAACCATCCCCCAGCAGCCGCAGCCGTATAGCCTTCCGTGCCGATTAACTGTCCTGCCGCTAATAGCGTCGGTCGCGATTTAAACTGGAGACTGGAGGATAATAACTGGGGAGAATTGATAAAGGTGTTTTTGTGCATCACCCCCATGCGGACAAATTCGGCCTTTTCTAACCCCGGAATCAGACGGAAAACCCGTGTTTGTTCACCCCATTTTAAATTAGTTTGAAATCCCACCATATTCCACAATTGCCCCGCTTTATCTTCCATTCGCAACTGTATAACTGCGTAGGGACGTTGATCCGGATATCTGGTATCCGCTAATCCCACTGGTTTCAGGGGACCAAAACGCATGGTATCCTCTCCCCGACTGGCTAATTCTTCGATCGGCAGACAAGCCTCGAAAAATTTGGCATTTTCTCGCTCAAAATCCTTTAATTCTGCTTGTTCTGCCTGTTTTAACTCTTGCCAGAAATGCAGGTATTGTTCCCGATCCATGGGACAATTGAGATAGGCGGCCTCACCTTTATCGTAACGGGAGGCCAGAAAAGCGATCGATCGATCGATCGATTCCCCTAGAATAATCGGACTAGCGGCATCAAAAAAGCTCAGATAGTCCAGGCCGGCAAAATTTTGCAGATCTGCGGCCAAAGCAGCACTGGTTAACGGTCCGGTGGTTAAAACGACGATCCCATCCCGGGGAATTTCCGTGATCTCCTGACGTTTTAAGGTGACTAGAGGGTGGTTAGCCAAGATTTCCGTCAAATTTCGACTAAAGACCCCTCGATCGACCGCTAAAGCCCCTCCTGCGGGGACACTGTGCTGATCGGCCTGGGCAATAACTAGAGAATTTAAGCGTCGTAATTCTTCATGGAGTAACCCAGTAGCGCGATCCACCGCCATGGCACCAAAGGAGTTACTACAGACTAATTCGGCTAAAAATTGGCTATGGTGGGCGGGACTAGAGCGAATTGGGCGCATTTCGTACAGGATCACGGGAATACCTGCTTGGGCTATCTGCCACGCCGCCTCAGTCCCCGCTAATCCTCCACCAATTACATGAATAGGGCGATCGATCATAGTTGGGAGAAAATGGCTAGAGTAGGACTATTTTAGCGTTAAGTAAGGAGGCAAAATTATTTGTAGGATGGGTTAGCGGTAGCGTAACATAATCGGGCATTGGGTTTCATGCTTCAACCCAACCTACGTTCATCTTATATTTAATTCCACCCACCTACTTAGTTCCGAGTCACCAAAAAAATAGGCTGGGCTGACGGCGATCGCATGAAGATTGGGGCTGGTCGCAAACTCAGGTTATAATATTAAGGAAGGGATAGAATATTATATTTTATCTCGGCACGGTTTTTGCTTTCGAGAAGGTGGCAACACCGCCCCACTTTCTCACCATCTCCGTCCAGATGGGCTAGTTAGCGGTTTGACTTCTATGAACACCAATTATCTTGAAGAATACCAAAAATACCTAGCCGAATGGCAGAAACTGCTTCTGTCCGCTTGGGGTAATGGTGTTCCCACGACTACACCAGTGTTTGAGTTTCCGGAAACTTTGGTGAAATCCCTCGAATATCAACAAGAATGGGTGAAATCCTACCTAACCGCCCAAGAAACCGCCACCAAAGTTGCCCTCGATAGTCAGAAACAATTCTGGGATAGTTATTTCGGTTTTGCTCGTCAGTCCATGGCTGTAATCAATAAACCAGCTTAATTAGGTATCAATTGGCTAGATAGGGTTTGCTGAATAAATCTAAAAACCTTGTCCAACAAGGTTTTTAGACTTTTTTTCCCTCAAAAAGTGCCGACCTTTGGAGTGATTGGGGGGAAAATTCCTGGACTTTTTCCCTGAAAATTAGGTAATTGACCACCTGAAAATGGGTAAAACCCCACACCCCACACCCTACACCCCACACCCTGCCACCAGGAAAAACTTTTTTAGCAAACCCTAGATAGTTCGATTGGTGACTTAACTTCCCTTACAAAATGAAAAGCCTCAAATACAATCCCCTCTGGCCCTGTATTTGAGGCTTTTTTGGTTTTTTTTCCCTTTAGGCAATCAGGGAATTTTGGGGTTTAGCAAAAATCATCCGTCCGGCCGAGGTTTGCAGTGCAGATGTCACCACTACCCGCAATTCTCCCCCCAGATAATCTTTTCCTTCTTCTACCACTACCATCGTGCCATCTTCTAGATAACCGATGCCTTGGGTGGGTTCTTTTCCTGCTTTGAGAATTTTTAGGTCCAAAGTATCCCCGGGCAAGTAGATCGGACGTACTGCTTGGGCGAGATCGTTGACATTCAAGATGGTGACTTTTTGCAGATTGGCCACTTTACTGAGATTATAATCGTTAGTGAGCAAGGTGGCGTTAATTTCTTGGGCAAGATGGACTAATTTAGCATCTACGGTGCTAATATCCTCATAATCGGCGGGATGAATGACAATGCGATCGGGGAATTCTTGCTGCATCCGGTTTAAGATATCTAGTCCTCGTCTTCCTCTGACTCGTTTTTGGTCGTTACTGCCATCCGCTAACTGTTGTAATTCCTGAAGGATAAATTGGGGAATGAGAATCTGTCCTTCGATAAATCCCGTGTCTAACAATTGTTCGATACGACCATCGATAATACAACTGGTGTCAACAACTTTGGTGGCGGCCGCTTGCAGGGTTCCTTCTGCCACTAAAATTGATTCCATACTATTGGGGTTAATCAGACGCAAAAAAGTGCGACCGTGGGTATCAGCTAAACTAACCCCCAGATAGGAAAACATAATACTGCCTAAAATAGCGATTATCGGCTTAATAAACGAGAATTCTCTGGGAATCGGTAGGAAGAAAATCGGAGCTAAGATCAGATTAGCAATCAACAAACCGATAACTAGACCGACCGAACGGGTTAAAATAACTTCGATCGGAGTTTGCCGTACTTGGGTTTCTAGACGACGATAGGTAGTTTGGGCAACTAAACCAAGGGCTAAACCAATAATTGAGGCAAAACCCGCCGATAACCAGCGTAAAGCTTCAATATTGCTGATTTGCGACTGGACAGTAACCGGCAGCAAGTCCACACCACTATAGCCAATACTGGCAATAGCGAAGACGAATAGTAAAATTATGACTGCATCAAGCATAGGGATAATACCAGAGAGGATAGGGGGGAATGATGGTAGAAAAATAATGAGTATGAATGCTATTATCGAAAATTTGGGTTTAAAACCCCGTCCTTATTGGGACGGCTTTTCTTGATCCCTAATATAGCACTTGAGAACTTCCAATGGCGCACCTCTCAGTTATCAGTTATCAGTTATCAGTTATCAGTGGGTAAGTTATCAGTTATCAGATGTGAGTTTTTAAGTGTGCCGTATTAAATAGAATTTTCCTACTGTCTTTTTACTGTTTACTGTTTACTGTTTACTGTTTACTGTTTACTGCTCACTGATTACTGTTTACTGCTCACTGCTCACTGATTATAGAGTGCAGACCCACTCATTTTAACCCAATGAAAGCAAGGTATCAATAACGCATTTACCCAACAAACCAACAAAAGAGGCTTTTGTCTCAATTGTTCGGGTGTGTGCGTGTTGTCTGGAACAATACCTTAGCTCACTGCCAATAACTCTATCGACAAGGAGAGAAAAAGCCTCAATATACTGAGTTATCTAAGAGACTAACTCAGATTAAAAAGACAACAGAAAAAAACTGTTTAACTGAGGTTTCTTCTATTCTTTTACAACAGTATTTGAGAGATTTAGAGACAGCCTATTCTAACTTTTTTGCATCTTGTCAAGGAGAAAGAAAAGGGAAGAAAGTCAAACCTCCTAAATTTAAAAAACGTAAATCTAAACAATCAGCAAGATTTACCGATAATGGCTTCACCGTCAATCAACACCACGTTACTTTAGCAAAAATCGGTGATTTAAAAGTCATTTGGAGCCGTCCATTACCCTCTAAACCTTCTAGAGTCACCGTGATTAAAGACGCAGCAGATCGATACTTTCTTAGTTTTGTGGTTGAGATTCAACCTGAAACACTTCCTAACAATGGGGAGTCAGTAGGAATTGATCTAGGGATTGCTACTTTTGCTACTCTCTCAACAGGGGAAAAGATAAGCGCACCAAAACCGTTAAAGAAACGACTAAAACGGCTTAAAAAAGCACAGAGAAACCTTTCTAGAAAACAGAAAGGAAGTAAACGACGGGAAAAAACAAGAAAACGAGTGGCTAAAATCCACGCAAAGATTAAAGACACTCGCACTGATTTCTTGCAGAAACTATCCACTCGAATTTTCGTGAAAATCAAACGATAGTTTTAGAGGATTTAAACACATCGGCAATGTTTAAAAATCGTCAACTATCCCGTGCTATATCAGACTTAGGCTGGCGTTCTTTTCGAGATATGCTATCAGCAAAGTCTGATAAACTAAGACGTATTTAGGGTTTGCTGAAAAAGTTTTTCCTAGGGGCAGGGTGTAGGGTGTAGGGTGTGGGGTGTGGGGTTTTACCGATTTTGAGGGGGTCAATTACCTAATTTTCAGGGAAAAAGTCCCTGAATTTACCCCTGATCACTCCCATATCTGGTA
>NZ_JAPZRB010000276.1:0-1021 GCF_027531105.1 Microcystis sp. LE18-22.4A | reverse complement strand
TGATAACTGATAACTGATAACTGATAACTGATAACTGATAACTGATAACTGATAACTGATAACTGATAACTGATAACTGATAACTGATAACTGATAACTGATAACTGATAACTGATAACTGATAACTGATAACTGAAGGGGAATAGACAATCAGTTTTTAATAACTGAATTTAGTACCAGACGCTTCACTAATTGGAAGTAAAAAAATTGTAGGGTTAATTCATGAATTAACCCTACACATTGTTGACCTAATCCTGAGCTTAAAGCTCGTCTCGTTTCTATTAATTAAACTTGCTAAGAAGTTAAAAGCTTTAGATAAGCAAATAACCAAAGCGATCGAACTAGAGTTTCCATTAATTAAACTTGCTAAGAAGTTAAAAGAAAAGTGTACGAGTGGTATCGTTTCAACAATGGCGGGTTTCCATTAATTAAACTTGCTAAGAAGTTAAAAGAGAACCCCATCTTATCCGGTGTCTATCCATCGCTATCGTTTCCATTAATTAAACTTGCTAAGAAGTTAAAAGCAAGCCTGAGGCTAAGGGCAAGCCCAAGCCAAAGCCAAAGCCAAAACTGTTTCCATTAATTAAACTTGCTAAGAAGTTAAAAGTTCCATTAATAATTGGGCGTACGCTCACCGCGAAAGCGCGGTTTCCATTAATTAAACTTGCTAAGAAGTTAAAAGACAGACAGCTAATGACATGCTGAGAAAGAACATAATCAAGGCTAAGGTTTCCATTAATTAAACTTGCTAAGAAGTTAAAAGTGGAAAACAATGCTGCAGTCATAGAAATTTATGTCTATGACAGTTTCCATTAATTAAACTTGCTAAGAAGTTAAAAGGTTAATTACTGGTTCTTATTTTTGCACCCTAGCGCAAATTTTGTTTCCATTAATTAAACTTGCTAAGAAGTTAAAAGACTAGCTTGGCAAAACTAGGCTGTATAAGGATTGTACAGCAATTTTTCGTGGGATATTGAAAAGCATAGACATTATTAATAATAATTCTCAATAGTTACCTCAG